>DATJAL010000021.1 GCA_035516255.1 Chitinivibrionales bacterium
GGAGCTGGGGACGGTGCAGCAGTATGGGACGGGCGAGGTGGCATGGAACTGCAGGTCGGTCGACGGCCAGCCGGTTGCGGCCGGGGTTTACGTGCTGCGCATGACGGCGCAGGGAAGGAACAAGCCGGTCGGCGTTTTTGAGAAAAAGATGACGTTCATGCCGTGAAAATGTTGACCGTTGACTATTGACAAGGGAGATTATATACTGAAAACAGATAACTGGCAAATTCTGATAGGAGGAACCTTCCTGAAGGGATGTATCGCAGGGTAAGAACGGGACATCCTTTTTGTTTTAAAATGCCGCATTACTAGTAATCAAAAAAGGCGGGTCACACTATGGTGAAAAAAATAGCAGCCATTTTATTCATCGCCTCAATCGCCGGTTTCGCACAAAACAGCCCCATCATGATCTCAGGATCATGCCTTTCGCCGGTGACGGTCCAGATAAAATTCACCAACTACCAAACTGTAGCGCCGCCGTCGCCCCTTGTTTCAGCAGATTCGGTGGGCCTATGGTATAAAGCGGGCGCGCTTCCGCCGTCGCCGTCGCAGTCCAATTTTATCAAATACTATACGCTGCAGCAGATGCTTTCGCGGGGTAGCGTGTTTGCAGATACCATAACGGTCCCTCAGCTTGCCGCAGGCGACAGCATGTGCGGTTTCATGAACGCGGTGCTATGGTCGGACAAAACAACGAGTTCTTTCAGCGCCGGCAACGGCTGCCTCGTGCTCATGCGCGACACCTTTCCCATTCCGAACGACCTTATCATATCTGGTGTCTATGTTCCCGATGACACCGCGTGGATTAATCTTGACAATCTCGCTTCTATTGACACGTCGCGTATTGACACTATAGGGATATGGTACGGTCTCGTGAACGATTCGGCAAATTTCGGCGACAACAGTTCCTGCCGGTGGGTTTCGGCCCGGGATGTCATACAGGCTGGCATCCGGTACAAGTTGGCCATCGTCAACCCTATATTCAACATCGTGGAAAAAACGGTTTATGCGGCGGTGGTCTGCAAGGGCAAAAACGACCGCATGAGTCCTGTGAATAAAACCAGCTTTATCGTGGGAAAACCGAGGCCGGTAAACCCCGTTAATCTCTTTGCAAAGACTCTTTCTGCGGCACGTATAATGCTTTCATGGAACAATATTGCAGGCACCGGCGCGGAAAGACTGATCATATGGTACCGTCCGTTCCTGCCGGTGCCGCTTGTGTACGATGTTTCGGCGCTGGGTCTCGATTCCGTCGTTCCGTCAGTCGCGGATACCCAAATCACCGTATCCGGATTGCTCGAAAAGGCCCGTTACTATTTCGGGGCCCAGATTTATAAAGGCGGGCTGTGGTCTTACATCACCGACAGTGCAAGCGCAAGCGATTCGACTGACCCCGCCTGCTGCGGTCAGGGTGTTTCCGGCAAAGGCGCCCACCCTATAAAACCGTATGTCAATGTCGCCAGGACAATCGAAGGTGTGGCTGTTTTTTGTGGCGACTACGGCAGGGGAGAAGTAAGCGCGGCGGTGTATTCGGCGAGGGGACAGGAAATCGCACGGATGAACAATTCGGAAAATGGACGGAATATGATGACGTGGAATTTTACTGACAGAAATGGCAACCATGCAAAGAATGGGATATATCTGATGGAGATCAAAGCAGGATCTACGATAATCACACAGAGAATTATTTTAACGCGATAATACGTCGACTACGAAGTCCGGTCATACTCTATTTGAAAATAAAAAACGGCTGGCGACTCTCACCGCCAACCGTCAACTGTCAACCGCCAACTATCTTCTAAAGCCCTTCGCTCTTCTTCTCGCCGCTGTTCCCCACGATCCTGCTTCCCAGGATCTGGTTGTCGGATCCGTACATGCAGCATGGCTGGTTTGCGTCTATTTTAAAATCCAACTTCATGCGGGGCGAGGAAAATTTTGGGTCAAAAGAGAAATTCTCGGGCGGAATAATGCGGCTCACCGCGAGATTGCCGAACAGGTCGTTCCTGATGAGCTTTGTGTGGCTGGAGGTGGGCGTAAGCTTGACGCCCTGGCGTTCGTTGAAGGTGATCATGTTGTTCTCGATGACCACGTCGGAGCTGCCGCCCAGCGCGATGCCGTTGTTGCCGTTGAACGCGACAGTGTTATGGTTGATGGACGCCGCGGTCGAGCGGATGTCCCATCCCTGGATGCCCGACGCCCTGTTGAAAACGATGATGTTGTCTTCGATCTTGGGTAGGTGCCGCACGCAGATGATGCCGGTGCCCCAGTTGCCCGTGATGCGGCAGTTGAGGATGGCGTTGCCGGCGTCTTTCGAAAACACGCCTATGGTGCCGCCGCGTATCTCAAAGCCGAGTATCGTGCTGTTGGCCGAGAGTGAGACCACCGTACCCTTGCCCGGGCCGTTGATGACGGCCTTGAAATTGTTGCGCGCGGCGAGCGTCACGCCAGCCTTGACAAATACGATCTCGTTGTAGATGCCGTCGGAGACCCACACCGTGTCGCCGGACTTGGCGCTGATCATGGCCTGCCCGATGGTCTTGATGCCCACCGAGGGGACCGAAACGGATTCGCCGCCCTGGACGGGCGCCCACAAAAGAAAGCCCGCCGCGCAAATCACGGCGATGGTCGGGAAATAAAAACGAAGGGGGTTCATACGCACTCCATGCTTAGGTTAGTAGGATGCCCGTGCACCGATTTCCTCATTATTGGCCAGCAGGCGCTTGAGCGGTGAATCGGCCTGCAGGGAAAAATCGAGCTTGTCGCGCGGCGCGGTGAATTTCGGGTCGGCGGTAAAATTGTCGGGCGGCAGGTTGCCCGACGCGCCGTTCTGGTAAACATCGTTGCCGGTCTGGCTTGTTTTCACCCGGTCCATTGCCTTGACGCCCGCGTTCTGGTTGAACGCGATGATGTTTTTCTCGATGACAACGTTCGACGCGCCGCCCACCGCGATGCCGTTGTTCTGGTTGTAGGCGATGGTGTTGTGGTTGACGGTGGACGACGTGGACGAAAGGTTCCATCCCTGTATGCCCGAGCCCTTGTTGTAGACGATGAGATTGTCCTGGATGAGCGGCACGTCGCCCACGCAGATGACGCCCGACTGCAGGTTCCCGGTGATGCGGCACTTGACAATTGCATTGCCCGGCCTGCTCGACGAAACGCCCACGGCGCCGTTGCGGATCTCAAAACCGCACACGGTGGCGTTGCCGCCGAGGGTCACGGCCGCGCCCTTGCCGCCGCCGTCCAGCACCGCCTGAAACTGTTTCTGCGCCCTGAGGACGACATCCGCCTTCACCATCACCGCGCCGGTGTAGACCCCGTTCGCGACGACCACGGTATCCGATGCCTTCGCCTTTATCATGGCAAGCGCTATAGTTGAGGCATCGGCCGACGGCACCATAATCACCTGTCCCGCCGACAGGGGCGCGGCAAGTGCGCCGGCCGCAAGCAGAACGATAACCGCACGCGCGGAGCGTCTAAAATTCATGACGTTCTTTTTTTCTATGCCGTTCATGCGCTAGTGTCTGATTCCGATATTCATGCGGATGCTCTGTGTCCTGCCGTTTTCAAAGTCTTCGATGGTGACCCGCGCCAGATAGGTGCCTGCCGAGGCAATGGACCCCTTTCTGGTCTTCCCGTTCCATATAAAGTACAATTTGGCATTGGTGACATCGACGGTAAGATCGGATTTTTCAACAACCGTGTTGCCCACCGCATCGAATATGACGACCGTGCCCCGGATCTGATTCGAGGCGAGCTTTGCCTTGATGGCGGGCAGCAGCGATACCTCGAGCCGCGTTCCCGGACGCTGGCTGGTGCCGTTCGCCGGAACAAGGGTCTGTCCGGGCACGAACGGATTGCCGATGGTGATCGAATTGACAATTTCAGACACGTCGCCGCACAGCGACAGAATAAACGTAGGCCGGCCGGTCTCGACAAGACTGTCGAAGCCCGAGAGGGTATTCGGCGGAAACACATAAACAAACCGGTCGTCGTACTTCACCACGGTCGGGCTGGTGCTTGTGAACTGGTAGGGTCCTTTTTCCGTATACAGAGAGAAAAGGTAGTCCGGGTCGAGCGGCGGGCTCACGTTGAGCACGGGCTCGCTGAAATACACGCGGAGCGAGTCGGCATTGGGCGCGGGCGAAAAGCACACGCTCTTGATGACCGGAGCGGCGCCGTCGATGATCTGCGCCACGAAAATGGGTCGTCCGTCGGCGGTCACGCTGACGTTGGTGAGGTTTATTGTCGCGCTGGACCAGCCGGTTTCGAGCGTGGTGCCGGTGTTTTCCGTAAGGTAAACATGGATCGTGCGGGTGCCGTCCGCCGCCATGGAGCTCGCGGTGAGGGTGACCAGCTTGCCCCCGTCATCGGACACGATGCTCATCGATTTAATGAGCTGCAGCACCGTGGGCAGCGCCGCGCCGAGCGCGACGGAATCGGGGAGCGTGAGGTCGATCTGGTCAAGGTGACCGTTGTGATTGTTGTCAAGCAGCGTGGCCGTGACCGGCACCGGCGCGTTCGGACTCTTGCAAACCACGGTCGCCGTTCCGGGGATCAGCGTACCCTCGCTCGCGGTGAGCACGGTGTTGCCGTACGACACCTCGGCCACGCGCGCGGCCCATTGTTTGCCCGACAGCGGGGTGACCGACGCTATACCCGGGTTAGCCATGGTCCATGTTGCGTTGTTTGCAAACCGCACAAAGTTGCCGAAGCTGTCGCGCACCACTGCGTAAACGGTGGCCGAAACGGTGCGGTCGACGGTGATGGTGGACACCGGCAGGTCTTTGCGCGACCTGATCGCCGCAAGCGAATCGGCCTCGATCACGATGTGGCTGCCGGCCGCCGGACAGATGAACACCTTTATTGACGTCGTGAGAACCTTGCTCGGGTTGGACGGATCGACGAACTTCGCCGTAATGACGACGTACCCGTTCGCCTCGGTGGGCGTGAACCCGGTTGACGGGCCCGTCGTCGTGGAAAGGATAGGATTGCCCATGGTGTCGGTCATGGTCCAGGTGATGAGGTTGTCGTTGGCGGGAACCCAATTGTAAAGGCTGTCGAACACGTGCGCATAGATGGTGAATCGCTGCCCTGCGGTCGCGGAATCGAGCGTGCCGAGCATGGGGTTGTCGGGCGTGTTGGGAGTTCCAGGTTTTGCGAAAAGCTGCAGATAACCGGGCGGGGTAAATAAATTGGTGGTGATCTTAATGTCGGAGGCGACTGTGTGGCGCTCCGCGTAGAATAAGTCGAAGTTGTATTTATGGCCCACCTGCATGCCCGTAGGGTTGTTGTTATCCAGGTTGAGCGCTCCGTTCGCGGTCTGATGGACGCCGCCGAGGTCCATGGCCAGATGGCCGTTGATGAACGCCCATACGTCATCGTCACCGGCGAAATTGAACACCAGCCCCTTTTCGTAGGTAAAGGCCGAGTGGAGCTCCATGGTGAACGAATAATTGTGCGGCAGCCCCTCGTTTCCGAATCCCCTTCCGTCGAGCAGGAAGAAATTCGGATTGTTATACTGGTAAATGCCGTTTCCGATATGGACAAACGGGAGAGAATCCTGAATCACGACGTTTTTGAATGCCGTGTCGTAGTTGACGGTCACCATGCCGGTGTACTGAATGGTTGCGTTGTTCCCGCCGCCGGCGGTGATCACATAGTTGGGGATCGTGAAATCGCCGGGCTGCCACGGCCGGTACCATTTTGCAATTTCGTAATTCCTGTACGGAACGGGGCCGAGCATCGGCTTTCTACTGTTATCAAGGGTATCGGCCACCATGCCCGTGTGCACTCCGCCGTCATTCGGCTGTTCGAATTCCGGGTTGCTGCCGTCGCTGTGGAAATCGTAGAAGGTGACCGGCATCCAGATCGTGTCCGGATAGTTCTGAGCGCGCAATTGAAGCGCTAAAAACAAAACAAGAAACCAAGGAAGTTTTTTCATAAAGCCACCTTCTTTTTTGCCGCCGGATTTTTCCCGACAGCTATGGCGCATACACTATGGCCACCCCCCACGGGTGGTGGAAATACCCACTCGTTATAATATAAGTATTTTTCTTTTTAAAAGCATAAAACGGGATACAATGATTTTTTTCTATAGCAATTTTTTTGTGGAGGAGGTTCAGCCTGTCTCATGACTACTTAAATGATCATGGCGCCCGCCGGTCACGGCACCGATTCTCCCTCCGGTCTCGCCTTCGGCTCGGGCTGCCACGGCCCCTATATGCCTGACGGCGAGGGCCGGGCAGCACCGCGCTCCAGCACGGCCTCCGGTCGCCCCTGGCGCGGGAACATCATCCTTGCCTGTATACTCAGATCCTGGGTGCAGGCGGCAATTCCAAAATTATGTTAAGGGCGTTGAAAAATAATTGTAATGTAAATGATTACCACTTGGTGTACGGGCCGGGGTGAGGTTATTGATTGAAGACGAATTATTTCCTTATCCCGATATTAATCCGGATAGATTGTTTTCTATCCCGCACAAAATCCTCAATGAGAATCCTCGCCAGGTACGTCCCGGGAGCTGCCCACGAGCCCCTTCTCGTCCGCCCATCCCAGATCCAGTACAGTTTGACATTGGTCATGTCCGGATTCATTGCCTCTTTGTCAACAACGGTGTTGCCCACGACGTCAAAAATCGTGACCGTGCCCCGCACCTTGCCTGAGGGAAGGTCCTGGGCCACGGCCCGAAGGAGCGTCACCTCGATGCGCGTGCCGGTGCTCGGGTCATTGGGGCCGGGCCGCTGCAACGGTGGTATGAGGGTGGCGCCGGGCACAAACGGGTTTCCCGCGGCGCGCGAAGAGACCACGATGGACACGTCGCCGCACAGCCCGAGCGGAAACGCGCGGCTCCCGGATTTGACGCTGTCCTGGTTGGTGAGCGTGCCCGGCTGGCTGAAGGCGTACAGCATTTTATCCTCGGATGTTGTGACCGTGACCGTTGACGAATTTATTGCCACCAGGCTGCCGTCGTTTTTCACCACCGTGACCACCGTGTATTCGTTGATGGGTGTCCCCGCGTTCGCGACGGGCTCGCTGAACACCACGCGGAGCGTGTCCGCCTGCGGCATGGGAACAAAGCAGACGCTCTTGACCACGGGTTCCGCTCCGTCAATGATGTTGGCGATGTAAAAGGCGCGCTTGTCCGTGGTCATTTCAACGTTGGTGAGGGTGAGGTCGGGCGGTTTTATCCAGCCCGTTTCCAGCGTCGGGCCAGTGTTCTCGACAAGAATGATATGCAGGGTATGGTTGGCGCCGGAAACGAGCCCGGCGGGCTGCAGTATCACGGTCTTGCCGCCGTCGTAGCTCACGATGCTCGCCGACGACAGAAACTGCTGGACGGTCGGCAGCGCGCTTGTCAAGGTCACCGAATCGGGGTACACGATGTCGATCCGGTCGAGATGGCCGTCTGCATTGGTATCGAGCAGGATCGCGGTCACCGGTATCGCCGTGTTGGCACCGGTGGCCGAGACCGGCGCGGTTCCCGGCGAAAGCCCGGACTCGCTCGCCGTGAGCACGGTGCCGCCGTAAGAGAGCTCCGAAACCGTTGCCGTCCATTGCGCGCCGGACTTTGGCGCGGCGGCGGCAATGAGAGGGTCCCGGATGCTCCATGACGCGTTTGTGGCGAAACGCACGAAGTTGCCGTACTGGTCGCGGACAACGGCGTAAACCGTGGCCGGGGTGTTTCGGTCAACCGAAATTACCGGAATCGGCCTGTCGTTCGTCGTGTTGCGGGCGAGCGAATCGGCTTCTATCACAATGTGCGTTCCCGGACCCGGGCTGATATACACGGCCAGAGATTTTGAAATGATTTTTGACGGGTTCGCCGGGTCCTTGAAAGTAGCGGTGATCGTGACCGTGCCGAACGCCTTGGTGACCGTGAATGCGGTCGAATCGCCGGCGGTGGTGGTGCTGAGAATGGGATTGCCGAGATTGTCGGTGACGGTCCAGGTCACGAGGCTGTCGTTGGTGGGCTGCCAAACCTGAAGGCTGTCAAAGACATGGGCGTACACGGGAAAACCTTGGCCCGCAACCGCAGTGTCAATTGAACCGAGCGGCGGGTTGCCGGGAGTGTTGGGTGCTCCGGGCTTACCGTACAGCTGCAGATAACCGGGCGGCGTAAAAAGGTTGGTGGTGATCTTGATGTCCGATGCCACGACATGACGCTCGGCGTAATACAGGTCAAACGAATATTTTTTTCCCACCTGCATGCCGGTGAGATTGTCAAGATTCACCGATGCCGCCGATGCGCTGTGGATGCCGCCCAGGTCTATCACTTTCTGACCGTTGATGAACACCCATACGTCGTCGTCGCCCTCGAACTGGAACACGAGGCCCGGCTGGTAGGTGAACGTCCAGTGCAGCTCCATGGTGAAACTGAAATTGTGTGGCGGGTTCTGGCCTCCCGGGTCGTCGGCGCCGAAACCTTGTCCGTCAAGCACGAAAAAACTCTGGTTTGAATACTGGTAGATCCCGTTTTGCTGATGGGTGAACGTGAGCGACTCCGGAAAAACGATGTTTTTATACGCCGTGTCGTAGGCGACGGTGTTGACGCCCGTGAGTGAGCCGTCCTGGGCATAGGTGGGAATGGTGAAATCGCCCGGCTGCCACGGCCTGAACCATTTGGCAACGTAATAGCTGAAATAACAGGCGCTGCCGGCAACTGGTTTTCCCGAAGCATCGAGCGTGTTTTGAACCTCGTTAGGTACCACGCCGGTGCCCACGGCATTGATGCCGTAACCGGATTTTAATCCGGGCTCGAAATCCGGGTTGCTCCCGTCCCCATGAAAATCATAGAACGTTACTGGAATGGTGATGGTCGGAGGATAATCCTGCGGTTGTGCCTGAAACGTAACAACAATAATTATTGATAAAAAGAAGATGCTGCGACGGAGGGGGGTGTTTTCCATCATGGAATACCTTCTTTTCAAACGTGTTGATTATAAGTGGTAACTACATGATCAACCAGCTTGAATAAATGTTACGCCTGCAGATTGACCAGTCCTATCCAATAATATAAACAATTTTTTTGACATTTGTTATTAAAGTGGGGGGATTGGAAGCTGTTAAAAAAATCTTAGCGGAATTTTTCTTTGGTATAAAGCATATTTCCTGAACGCATACGAGGCCTTCGCAAGCAGGCTGGATAGACAGAGGGACGATACTGTGTAACAATATGAGGGATCAAAATAGCAATTGATGTGGCAACCTTCACAGAATAAATAACGGCCCTGAAATTTTATCGCTTCAAGCCTCTGAGGGCTGTTAAGTACTTTATCGAGTGAGTCCTGCACCGGGACGAATTCAGTTGCGTGGTGATAGCAGGGAAGCGCGAGCCGGTTTTCCGGTGTTATCACGATTGCGGCGGATGCGGCGCGGCAGTAATTGCGTCCCGGTTTGTTCCCGCCCATGAAACGAAGTTTGAGATGCGCCCGGTTAAGGTAAACGCCGGGTTTGCCGGCCCATGCGAGCGCGGCCCCATGCGTTGCACGGCTCGCCATGTCTTTTCCGTCAATTGAAAACACCGGATCGAGGATGACCATGAGCTTGTTTTTCCTGGCAAGCGCATAGACACCGGAAAAGGAATTGATGTTTTCATTCGTATAGGTAAAGAGAATGTCGGGCGCAAGGTTGTTCGACAAGGCAAGGGGGATGCTCTCAAGGACCTTGTTGTAAGATTCCGAGCCGCGCAGTTTGTCGTGGAGCGCCTCATTGTCCGCGTCAAGGCTGAAATGGAGCAGGTCGACGAGTCCGTTGAGCTCGCTTGCCCTTTCCGGGAAACAGATGCAGTTGGTCGTTACCGAGGTGATGAAACCAATGCGTTTTGCCTCCCTGAGAAACACGGGCAGATCGGAATGCAGCAGCGGCTCTCCTCCTGTAAAGTCAACAAAGGAGCATCCTGCCTGCCGTGCCGCGGCAAGGTTGGCCGCAACATCGCCGCGGACCGCATCAACCTTCGGCTTGTCTTTCCAGATCGAGCAGAAAGCGCAGGCGGCGTTGCACCGGTTGGTGATGAAATAGTGGAGCAGCAGCGGCTTCAAAGTTTTCTCCCTTTCCATTCCGCCTTCGGCGTGATGAAAAAAGAAAAAAGAAGAACCACGGTTTCAAACAACATGACCGGATAATAAACTGGAAACAAGAACGCCGATTCAAGGGAGTTCATTTTCTTGAAGGCGGATTGCAGATAGAACATGGTCAGCAGAAAATTTGCAATACACACTATCGAACTTGAAAAAGGAAGCAGTCCGAATAAAGCGGTAAGAAAGGCGAAGTTTTGCACGGTCAGCAGCAGTCCTGCCGGTAAAAGCGCCGAGGTAAATGAAAACCCGCCGCGCGCCCACCTGATCATTTGAAAATAAAATTGTCCAAACGTTGCGCAGGGGAGGGTGGATGCCTTTGCCGAAAACGGGACTGCCGACTCGACCGAATACCCATGCCGTTTGAACGCCCTGTACAAATCGCGGTCTTCAACGATGCTGTACCCGATTTTTGCCTGGCCGCCGAGCGCAACGTACGCTTTTTTTCTGATAAGTAAATTATTCCCCATGCATGAGCCGGCAATGCCGGCCTTGTGGAACGAGTAAGCGGCCGCAAAGAGAAATGCGAGCTGGAACCGCTGGGCCCAGGCAAACGGCCCCCTGCCCGTTACCGTCGTGTGACCGAAGATAAAATCCGCGCCCGGGATCGCCTGGGCGGCCCAGGAGGCGAGCCAGTCCTTGTCGAACGACATGTCGGCGTCGCTGAAAACGCACCACTCGAAACGCGCCTCGTTTACTCCTTTGTCAAGGGCCTGCTGTTTGCTGGTGAGGTGCAGGCTTTTGTCAAATACCGAATCGATGATCCTGAGCCGGGCGGGAAAATCGCCTTGAAAGGCCGCTGCGGCGTCACGGTAATTGTCGGAGGAGCCGTCATTGACAAGCAGTACTTCCCACTGGCCGGAATATTCCTGACCGGCCAAAGAAGCAAGGAGCGAGGGGAGATGGCGCGCCTCGTTGCGAAAGGGAATGATGATGGAGACCCCTGCCGGACCGTTCATGCCGCTTGACGGCGCGTTGCTGCTCTTCATGAGACTTGCCAGGAGCACGGCAACAAAAACGGTGTAGCATGCAAGGAGAGTCGTTATTACCGTAAAAATCATTGGAACGCTGTCCGAAAATAAAGGAATGGTGATGCTACCGTATTTATGGTATAATAAATATAAGTGCGGACGCCCGGTTTCGGGCGCCTAAAATACGGGCAGAGAGCGTAATTAGCCATGATAAAAGGCATTGGCGTTGACATTGTCGAGATCGGCAGAATAGAAAAAATGATCAGCGCCTACGGCGGCCAGTTTTTGCGAAAGGTGTTTACCAAGGTGGAAATAGAATATTGCGGCAAATTAGCAAAGCCGTCGATACATTTCGCGGGACGATGGGCAGTCAAGGAGGCTTTTTACAAGGCCCTGCCGAGAGAATGCCAGAAAGTGTCAAGCTGGAAAAGCATAGAAGTCCCTGCGGAGGGCGAAAAAGTGCCGATGATTTCCGTGTGCGATCCGGCGCTTGCAAAAGCCATGAGAAAAAACGGCGTCAGGAAAAGTCATGTGACCATAAGTCACGAAAAAACCATGTGCGTTGCAATGGTAATTCTGGAAGGCGGCAGGTAAAAAAATAATTGCGGACAACGAGAAAAATGCTTTTCCGAGGGAGATTCATGGTGCTGAAAAGATGTTGACACTTTAGTACATTTAGGGTATTTTTTAAACATAGATGCTCAGGAGGACGTATGCAAGGTCTTGTTCCAGAAATAGTTAAGCGCTTTCTTATCCTGTGGTTTCCTTTTTTCATGATCGCCACCGCGTTCGGCCAGGAACCGGAAAATAAGGAAGTGACTCCTCCTGAAGAGCCGCCTGCTCCGCCTGCGGCTGCTGCCGCGGCGCCGGTCAATCCGGTGCAGAATGCCGTGCTTGAAGGTATCCAGATTTCAAGCGAACCGGGAAAAGAAGCGGGCGAGAACGTCGTCACCTGCTACTTCATCTTCAGGGACAAACCTTCAAGCTACTTCTATGAAAAAAAACCCAAGATCAATAAATTGGTGTTTGAATTCAACGACACGCAGAAAGGCACGTCACCCATACCCTCCACCAAGCAGCCGCCCATTGACGGGTTCGAAATAGAGCAGAAAAAAATAGACATCAACAAAGAGGTAAAGGGGCTAAATCCAGAATACCATGACATGATAAGCGTCACCTTCAACCTCACCGCGATGCCGATCATAAGCGTCACCGATGAGTATAACGTTATTTCTTTTACCTTCAAGTGGAATCCTAACAATGTGAAGAAGTACATATCCACGGAAGAAAAACCGAACGGCGCCGTGATCGGAACGTCGATTGGCGGCGGCGTTCTTCTTCTGGGAGTCGTGGGCTATTTTTTATGGAAGCGTTTCAATCCGCCGCCACAGCAAGGTGAGGAAATTCTCGACACCACCGACCTGCCTTCACACAAATTATAAAAAATTATTTTTATTGGATAGAAGGGACGTTCAAACGAACGTCCTTTTTTTTTATTGGAACATTATTAACGGAAAGTATTTTAAAATCACGCCGACCCGAAGGGTGAGGGATTTAATCCGCTGCGCGAAGCAAGCGTATCTGCCATCACACGGAACATCAATTATGAATTCACAGGAAATAGAAGCCATTGCCGCGAAAGTGCCGCTGTTCAGCTGCCTGTCGAGCATGGACCGGTCGGCCCTGTGCAGGATCATGGTCCGCAAGCAATTCGCAAAGGGCCAGACCATTGTCCACGAGGACGACGACGAGGGCCAGACCTTTTTCGTCATCGTTTCGGGACGCGTGCACGTGGCGGTGATCACGGCCGAGGGCAAAAGCGCCATTCTCGCCACGCTCAAGCCGGGCGATTTCTTCGGCGAAATGGCGATCCTCGACGGCGAGCCGCGCAGCGCATCGGTGATCGCGTCGGAAGACTGCACGCTGCTCATGCTGTACCGGAACATGTTCCTCGACATTCTGCAGCGGTACCCGAAAATCACCATACGGATGCTCATCGAGATGTCGCGCCGCATCAGGCGCGCCAACCGGCACATCAACACGCTGTCGCTCATGAGCGTGTACGGCCGCGTTGCCGACGTGCTGCTCCAGCTCGCCCGGGACCAGGGGCAGCGGGTGAACCAGATGATCGTCATCCCCGGCAGGCCCACCCACCAGGTGATCGCGGACATGGCGGGCACGAGCCGCGAGACCGTGTCGCGCATCCTTTCGCAGCTGCAGAAAAAACGCTATATCGTCATTGACGGAAAGAAGCTGGTGATCCTGAATGAAAAAAAGCTATACGATTAACATACCCGTCGGCCTGTTCTGGAAGGTGATCGTTCCCTCCGCCGTGATCCTGTGCATCGCGGGAGGGGCGGTCGGCATTTTCATCGTTGACAAACTGGTGATGCCGGGCATCGTCCACAACGACCGCCAGATCGTCACGGTGCCCGACCTTGCGAACAAGGAATGGGAAAAGGCCCGCCAGCAGCTGTTCGACGTGGGCCTGCGGCTCCAGATCGGATCGCGGCAGTACGACGAGAAGATCAAGCGCGATAACGTGATAAGCCAGCAGCCCGCGGCCGGCGAAAAGGTGAAAAAGGGCCGTCTCGTGGTCGCGGTGGTGAGCAAGGGGTCCGAGGTGGGCGCGGTGCCCGATGTGCGGAAGCTTCCCGAACGCAAGGCGGTGCTGGAGCTGCGCAAGGAGGGGTTCATCATCGGCAAGAAGAAACGGGATTTTTCCGATTCGCTCGAAAAAGACATGGTAATACAGGTGTCCCCGGCGCCGGGCTCGTTGGTGTCCAAGGAAATGCCCGTGGATCTTGTCATTTCGGACGGCGTGAAGCCGACGCATGCCGACGTGCCCAACCTGATCGGCGAGAGCCTGCTCGACGCGAAAAAGAAAATAGAGGACAGCGGGCTTGAGCTCGGGAAGATTGATTACAAGAACAACACCACCCTGTCGCCGGGTACCGTGGTCTCGCAGTCGGTGCCGCCCGGCAGTTCCGTCGCGCTCAAGAGCGCGATCAATGTGGTCGTGTCGGTGACCAACTAACCCGGATGCCCCTTAAAAGAATGATGCCGCTGACGCCAATTAAGGAACAGCACCATTCGTAATATATCCCACTTTTCGTCAACAGGGAAAGCGGCTTGAATACCATGCATCATCGCTTCATCACGGGCATTTTCTGCGCGACCGTGTCCTGCGTCATTTTGCTTTGCGCGGGGTGCGCCGTACAGCAGTTCCCTTTTGTAAGGCCCGTGACCAAACCCTCCATGGACGCGTCCGCGCAGCGCCGCGCGGAGGAACAGTTCATGAAGGCCCGCGCCTGCGACCGGCGGGGGCTTTTCCAGATGGCGCTGCATTACTACGAAGAGGCCTACCGGCTGGATCCGGGCTCAGGCGCGCTCAGGGAGCTCCTGGTCCAGCGCTATGTTTTTTCGTCGCGGTTCAAACAGGCGATCGATCTCGTCAAGGGCTCTAAAAAGGAAAACGAACTTTCCGATCCCGACAAGAGCCTCTGCGCGAGCATCTACATGCGGATGAACGAGTTTTCACACGCGGCCGAACTGCTCGATGCCGTGAAAAACAAGCAGAATGAGGAGTTATACACCCTCGGCCTGCTGTACGAATCGCTCGGCAACATACCGCATGCGCTCGCGAGCTACCGCGGCTACCTCGCCAGGGACCCGTCGTCGATCGCCCTCACGCTCAAGGTGGGAGCGCTGTATATGCGTCTTAACAAATACGACAGCGCCGAGAGCCTCTACGTGGCGGCGGAAAAGGCCGACAAGAAGAACCCGCGGCTCTATAACGGGATAGGGGAGGTCAAGCTCGCGCGGGGCGACACGGCGCTCGCCCTTGATTTCTTCAAAAAGGCCGTGATGGCCGATTCAACCTTTCTCGACGGACTTCGCAACATCGCCCAGGTGCACCTGCGTAAAGGCAATTACGCCGACGCGATACCGTACTACGAAAAGCTGTACGCAAACGACAGCATCGGCGGGCTTTTCGGCAAGACCCTTGCCCTGCTGTATTACTACGGCAAGGAACCCGATAAAGCCAAGACGCTTTTACAGAAGCTGCTGTCGGGCGACATCAACGACCCCGAGCTGCATTTTTATCTCGGCCTCGTGTACGGCTCGCAGGACAGCTTTGACCTCGCCGCGATCGAGTTCGGCAAGACGCTCGCCATCCGGAACAATTTCAGCGACGCCTGGCTCCAGCTCTGCTACCTCGACCTCCGGCAGAAGGAATACGACCGGGCGCTCGGCACGGCGAAGCATTTCACCGAAAACGCGCCGACGTCCGGCGTCGCGTGGCGTACGCTGGGATATGTTTACAACGTGCGCAAGCAGTACGCGGATGCGGTTCCGTTCCTGAAAAAGGCGCTGTGGTTCGATTCGCTCGACGCGTTCGCATGGTTCGAGTTGGGCAGCGCGCTCGAGCGCACCAAGGAATTCAACGCGTCGGTCGTGGCGTTCAAGCGGGTGCTGGCCATCAAGCCCGACGAAGACGCGGCCGCCAATTACCTCGGCTACATGTGGGCCGAGCGCGGCATCAAGCTTGACAGCGCGCGCATGCTCGTGGAAAACGCGCTGGCCCGCGATTCGGCGAACGGCGCCTACCTCGATTCGTACGCATGGGTATTCTACCAGCTTGGTAAAATCGACAGCGCGTTCGTATATATCAAGAAGGCGATGCGTCAGATCAACGACGACGCCGTGGTGTACAGTCATTACGGCGACATCCTGCTTAAAAAAGGCATGGAGCGCGAGGCGCTGGAGGCGTATAAAAAAAGTCTAAAGGTCGACGCGAAATCGGAAGAAGCGGAGGCTGTTATGAAGAAGATAAAGCTGCTGGAAGATAAGTCGAATAATAAGAAATAAAAATATCTGGCGGGGGAGGTATCCCCCTCGCTCCGGCCCGGTCGTGCCCCCCGCTTAAGTCCACTACTTCGAACCTGTAAAGCACGCCCGGTCCTTCGCCGCCACCTCTTGGGTGCGGGGAACGGCCAAGTCTTTTTCTCCAATTATCAATTACCGCTTTTCTCATTCTGTATCTTCGCCAGATACGCCTCGAAGGCGGCTTTTCCTTCGTCCTTCCAATACTGGTCATAGTATCGCCAGTCGCGGTACGAGCCGTTGATGCGCCAGTCGGCGTCGCCGTTGAAGTCGCGGTGCCGCCACCAGCGATGCCTGCCGTGAGGCCAGGAGTGGCGGCCGCTGTAATGGCCGGTGCCTCCGAACAGCAGCTTGGCGAGCAAAAGGATGCCGAAGGCCTGCCAGAACGTTATCGCCTTGAGACCGAACAGCGCCGGCATGAGCCAGTTCCACAAAAGAAAAACCAGCCAGCCGAACAGTAGCGCGAACAGCACCGCGAACGTGACGCCGGCAACAACGAGTCCGGCAATCCGCAGCACTCCGAATCCGTGGTGCCGGGGATAAGGCGGATACGAACGGTCGAATGTGTTTTCCATGCATTCCTCCCTTGTTATTGGTTAGTGTATTCCTTCAGGATGATCGATTCCCTTAATTTGGCCAAGGCCCTGGATTTCTGGGCAAGCAGCGTTCCAAGCGGAACCTCCCACAGCTCCGACAATTCCCTGAACGAGTATCCCTCGAGCTCGGTTGCGACCACCACCGCGCGCTCGCTGTCGCCCAGGCGGTCCATTGCCTCGACAAGCAATTCCCTCAATTCCATTGCCTCAATCTCGGCCCCGGTGTCGAACCGCGAGTCGTGCAGCGTTTCGGACAACGACAATGCTTCATCTTCATCACCATTGCCGTCCAGCGGAATGTTTTTTTTCCTGCTTCTGAACGCGTCAACCACCCTGTTGCGGATCGCTTGATACACATAGGCCGATACGCTGCGCAGCGGTTCCAAGGGGTCTGTGCGGTCGAAAAGCCCGGCCATCACGTCCTGCACGATGTCCTCCCCGTCGCGGTCGGCAGCCTCGCCGATGAGACTACGGACATATCCCACCAGTGCGGAGCGCTCCCCTTTGATGAATGACGTGATTCTATTGCTGCGCGGTTCCATGGCCTCTTTGAATAAGACGGAATGACGCGGAGATTTATTGCATGCCCCGGATGACCATCGCCGGAAGCCGAGGCGCCGCTCGACGACCGGTAAATTCCTGTTCGGTCAAGTAAAAAAAACGGCTTTTTCCGCGTCGACGAGCGAGGAATGTTCTTGTGCGGCCGTCCCGTGGAAATGCACGTATAGTAAAGAGGTCTGCAATGCATGCGCCCATCGTGCCGGACGAGAAGCGATTATTCCAGAACTAAATCCCTGAAATCCGCTAAATGTCCTGCGCTTATTCCGCACGACGCAAGGTACCGCTCGACCCCGCCGAAGGAGTTCGAAATCGCGGCGAACACGCTGCGCAGATACTGCTCATGCGCGGTGAAGGCGGGCACGAAATTGGCGGTGCATAAAAAGCCCAGGCTGACCAGCTTCATGAAAAGGGCGATCCCGCGTACCCGTGACATTGTATAGCTATTTGACAGAAGGTAATCCCTGATGATGGCGGCCGGGTCCGCGCCGAGCGCGAGGTGCACCAGGGCGCACATGAACCCGGTGCGGTCCTGGCCCGCCCTGCAGTGGATCAGCACGGGATAGCTGTCTTGCGTCCGCAGGATCTCAAACAGCGTCCCGATTATCTGCTTCTGTGAAAGCAGCCAGCCTGCATATATCGAGGAAACGGCGCCCACGATAAGGCCCTGAACCCCCTTTTTATACAGGTTGGGCCTCACCATGGTCCGGTAGGTATGCTCCACCTCCATGGGAAGGTTGATTTCTTTTGCTCCGGCCACCGCCCGCCGTGTTTTTGCCGATTCCTTAGATGTCCTCAAGTCAATGATGACCCTGAATCCTGGGGGGAAGAAGTTCCGCACGTCCTTCTCGCTCATCCTGTCGAAATTGCCTGACCTGAAAATAAGCCCTTTTCTCATTTTTCTTCCGTTGAGCGTGTCAAGCCCGCCCAGATCGCGGAAATTGGGGATTGCTTTCATGAGGACGGCTTTTTCTTTCTGCGTCGCGCGTGCGGTTTCATCGGTATTGCAGCAAGGACTTCGCAGTGCTTTTCCGAACGGGCGATGGCATCGTAAAACAGCACGAGCGGCGGAATGGCTGAACTTTTATGGCCTTTGACAAACCGTTTCATTTTTTTTATGTCGATTTCCCTCGGATTGCCCGGATTGTCGGTGAGATACTTGGTGAGGACGGCGACAAATTTCTTCGTATCCTCGTCCGTAAAGCCGCGGTTTTTCATTTCGGTGGAGAATTTGCCCAGCCACAGCTCGCGCCATTCTTCGTTGGAGGTTATTTTGCGGTATTCCATGATCAGAACATCCCCGTTAAAATTGTTTGGCGAATTACCGCGGCTCCCGGTCCACGCTCTTCATCGCGTCGTTCATGCTCGAGTCCGCCATCCTGTTCGCCGCCTCCACTTTCTGCCGCGCCCGGTCGGGGATCTGCGTCATCCTAGTAACGGGGGCGCCCTGATCCGTCTGAAGCGCGTTCTTTACCGATGACGGCACCGAATAGTTTCTTACGATGTAAAGGCTTACCATGACAATTGCGGCAATTACCAATGCGATGAAAATCAGGTTGCGCATTCTGCCTCCCTGGTTTGTTGTGTGATCGGAAACCTGCTTGTATGGCCGGCAACGGACGTCGCCGCGGAAACGCCGTTTGCCGCGTCCCGCCGCTGTCCATAGTATACAATCCCGGACGCTGCTCGTGGGCCTGTAAAACAGGTTTTCTTTCATCTCGGCGCTTTAACGTTCTAACGCTCCAACGCATCAACTCTTCAACCCGTCAACCGAGATATGCCTTTTTCAATTCCGCGTTTCCGGCAATCTCGGCGCTGGTACCTGATGCGACTGCCCTTCCGTTTTCGAGCACGTAGGCGCGGCGGCAATAATTGAGCGCCATTGCTGCGTTCTGCTCGACCAGCAGGATCGTTTTGCCTTTTTTATTCAGCGCGGCGATGATCGCGAAAACGTTTTTCACGAGCAGCGGGGAGAGGCCCATCGAAGGTTCGTCGAGAATAAAAAGTTCTCCGTCGCTCACCATCGCCCTGCCGATGGCGAGCATCTGCTGCTCGCCACCCGACAAGGTCGAGGCGATCTGGCGCTGACGCTGGCCGAGCACGGGAAACATTTCGAATACGGACGCGAGGAGCGGTTTCATCTCGGACGATGTCTTGTTCGCGAATGTCGCGAGCCTGAGGTTTTCAAGAACGGTGAGGTTGCCGAAAACGGCCCTTCCCTCCGGCACATGGGATATGCCCATGGCGGCGACGTCGTGCGGCTTGGATGAGATGATGCTTTTGTTTTTATAGGCAATCGCGCCCGACAGAACGGGAATGAGCCGCGATACCGCGCGCAGCAGGGTCGACTTGCCCGCGCCGTTCGCGCCCAGAACGGCCACGGTCTCGCCCTCGTCCACGTGCAGGGTCACGCCGTGCAGCACGGTGACGGGGCCGTAGCCCGCGACAAGGTTGTCAATTGACAAAAGCGCCATTGTCGTCCCCGAAATAGGCCTTCACCACGGTCTCGTTTCCGGCGAGCCCGCAGGGATCGCCCTCGAATATCGTTTCGCCGAAGTTGAGTACCTTCACCCGCCCGCACAGCCGCATCACCAGTTGCATGCGGTGCTCGATGAGGATAATCGCCACGCCGTATTGTTTTTTTACCCGGAGGATAAGATCGGCAAGGCCGTCCAGCTCCGAGGGATTCATGCCGGCGCCCGGCTCGTCAAGGAGCAGCAGGCCCGGACCGCTCGCGAGGGCGCGCGCGAGCTCGACTTTACGCTGCAAGCCGTAGGGCAGCGACGCCGCGGTCTCGAGCATGCGGTCGGCGAGGCCGAATTCATCGAGCAGGATTTTGACGCGCGCGGTCTGTTCGCCCTCCATCCGGGAGAACGTTTTTGACCTGAAGAGCGCGCTCCACAGCGGGTAACCGAGCCTGCAGTACGACCCGCAGCGCACATTGTCAAGAATGCTCATGGACCTGAAGAGCCGTATGTTCTGGAAGGTGCGGCTTATCCCTTTTCCGATGATTTTATGCGAGGGAAGCCCGTTGATGTTTTCGCCATTGTAAATCACGTTGCCCGAATCCGGCCTGTAAACGCCGGTGAGAAGGTTGAACACCGTGGTTTTGCCGGCCCCGTTGGGGCCGATGATGCCCCAGATATCGTCTTTGTTGACGGTGAGATTGAAATTGGAAACCGCCTTCAATCCGCCGAAAGAATGAGACAGGTTTGATACGCTGATTAGATGTAATGATGATGGATTTGTCATGACAGTTTTTCCTTCTGTCGCAACCAACCCAGCTCTTTTCCGCCCATGATGCCCAGCGGCCTGAAAATCATGAGCGCGATAAGCGCGAGCGGGGCGACCACAAACCGCCAGATGCCCAAGAAACGGAGCGCTTCAAGCAGGATTGTCCAGATGGTTGCTCCTAGAATTGAGCCGAACAGCGATCCGCTGCCGCCGAGGTACAGCATGAGCAGGATGTCGGTGGATTTGACAAGGGAGAAAGTGCGCGGGTTGATGAATTGTATCAGGTGCGCGAACAGCCCTCCGGCGATCCCCGCGAAAAAGGAGGAAATCACGAATGCGAGGATCTTTACCTGCTTCGTGTTGATGGAAACGAGGGTGGCCGCGATTTCATCGTCGCGCACGGCAATGATGCCCCTGCCGAAATTGCTGTTCACGATGTTGCGGAGCGCGACCAGGGTGACGGCCGTCCAGACGAACGCCCACGAAAGATTGGTGAATTTGTGGATGCCGTAATATCCTTGCGGCCCGCCGAAGAACGGCAGGTTGTCAAATGCGCTTTTGACGATCATGAGCAACGCAAGGGTAATGATCGCCAGGTAATCGTCGCGCGCCTTGAACGCGGGGATGGCGACGAGCAGGCCCGCCGCGCCGGCGAAAATGCCGCCCATGACAAGAGAAAGAGGAAAAAAAACCGGAGACTGGGGAAAAACGGAAAGCGAGAAGAACGACGCGCCGTATGCACCCACCGCCATGAACGCGGCATGGCCGACCGAGAATTCCCCCATGTATCCGTTGACGAGATTGAGGCTCGCGGTGAGGATGATGTTGATGCCGATGTACATGATTATCTGCGCGATGTAGGGGTCGACGCAGTTGAGGACATCGCAGAGTATGCATATGCCCAGACCGCATGCAGGCAGGATGATCGGCAAGGGCTTTTTAAACATGCGCTAAACCTTCTTCTGCATTGGAAGGCCGAACAGTCCCGACGGGCGTATGAGCAGAATAAGAAGAAGAAGCCCGAAAACGATCATGTCTTTATATGACGACGGCAGGATGGATGCGGAGATGATTTCGACAATGCCGAGCAGGAACCCGCCCGCCACAGCGCCCTTTATGCTGCCGATCCCCCCGATGACCGCGGACACGAACGCCTTCCATCCCACCATGATGCCCATGTACGGGTCTATGATCGGATAGGCGAGGCCCACGAAGATTCCCGCTACTGACGCAAGACCGGTGCCTATTGCAAAGGTATACGATATGATTCTGTCAATGTTGATCCCCAGCAGGGGGGCGTGAAACTTGTCCCACGAGAGCGCGCGCATGGCCATGCCGGTGCGGGTCTTTGCGACGAACATTTCGAGCGCTGCCATTAACAAAAGAGAAGCTGAAATAATCAGCAATTGAACGTTGGACGCGGCAAAGGCGCCGGCCTTGTACAGATGATAGCCGGCAAGCTCGGGGAACTTTCTCGGTTCCGGTCCCGCGACGGCAAGGGTGATGGTCTCCAGGAAAATGCCCACGCTAAGCGCCGTGATCACGGCGGAAACGCGCGGCGCTGACCGGAGCGGCCGGTACGCGAGTTTTTCTATTGAAACACCAAGAAACGCGATGGCGGCAAACGTGAGCGGTACGATCGCAACAAACGGCAGGTGAAAGTAAACCGCGAGGAACAGAGCCAGGTAGGAACCGATCATGAAGATGTCGCCGTGCGCGAAGTTGATGAGCCTGAGCACGCCGTACACCATGGTGTAGCCGAGCGCGATAAGGGCGTAAATGCTGCCCAGTTGGAGGGCGTTGAGGGATTGATGGAAGAATGAAATCATTTCATTGGATTGACTGAATCAAAATAGGTAAACGCATCATTTTTTATCTGAATGACCACGGCGCTTTTCGACGGCGAGCCGGAACCCAGCGTGAATTTCATGACACCGGTCACGCCGCCGAATTCGCTGAGGGTCGAAAGCTTGGAAAGAACTTTTGCCGGATCGTCACTGCCGGCCTTCCGGATGCTTTCGATGAGCATGCCCATTGCGTCGTAGGTGAGGGCGGCGACGTCGTCGGGCCGCGCGCCGAAACGGGCTTGATAATCGGCAATGAACTTTTTCGCCTTGTCGGTCGCCATGTCGGGCGCGTAATGCGTGGTGAAATACAAACCCTCCATGACGCCTTTGCCGAGTTTAAGGATTTCCTCCGAGCCCCACGAATCGCTGCCGACAACGGGCCCGCTGAACCCCTGCTGGCGCGCCTGCTGGATCTGCAGCGGCACCTCGTTGTAATAGTTGGGGAGAAACAGCACCTCGGCGCCCGACGCCTTGATTTTGGAGAGCTGTGCGGTAAAGTCCTTGTCGCCCGTTGAATAGGATTCAAAGGAAACCACGCTGCCGCCGACACGGGTGAATTCCGCCTTGAACACCTCGGCGATGCCCTTGTTGTATTCGGACGCCACATCGAACAGCACTGCCGCCTTCTTGAGGCCGAGCTTTTTAAAGACAAAGGCAGCCACGACCACGCCCTGGAAATCATCGGTGAAGCAGGCGCGAAACACGTGCTTCTTGTTTTCGGTGAGCTTGGGGTTTGTTGACCAAGGAGAAATCATGATGAGGTTGTTGCTTTCCGCGACAACCGCGGCCGGCACCGCGTTTCGGCTTGCGTTGGGGCCGATCATGGCAACCACTCTTCGGCTCACGAATTTCTGCGCCACCGCGGCCGCCGATTCCGCTTTGTCCTCATTGTCCTCAACGAGAAGCTCCACTTTTTTCGTTTTGTCGGCCAGCGCGATCCCGCCTTTGGCGTTAATCTCGTCAACGGCCATGGCGGCGGCGTTGACGCATGATTTTCCCACCACCGGGACCGAGCCGGTGAGTTCCGCGTTGATGCCGATCCGGATGGCGTCGGATTTGGAGCAGGAGGACAATAATAAAGCGAATGTTGACGGCAGGATAATTGCTAAAGCTCGCTTGATCATCGAAGGCCTTTTTCCATTAGAGATGACTGGGGATGAAGAAAACCGGAATTCATTGGAAAATAAAATAGGTAAGAATGGTTGGCATGGCAAGCAAAAGCAGGGAAGTGAAAAGTGGAGAATGTTTATGGATGATCAAGCGCTGATCACAGAGTCCCGTTTCTGCGTTTTTTCTTCGTGACCGGTTTTTCAATGCTCTTATATCTCACCCCGCGCACTAGCAGCACGCAGGAATCCGCGGAAATCGAAACAGCCTTCACCGCAGCCAAACTCCCCGAGCAGTCCATGACTTTTTCGCCGAATCGAAAGGCAGAGACATTTTTATCCATCACCTCGAATCGCCAGAACTCCGACCACTTTGTCGCCTCGAACATGGGAAACGGTGAAACGCATTTGCCGGAGCCGCACGACAGCACGCAGCCGGGACGGCAGGTAAAACACGCCTGCGATGAGTCGACGCCGTTTCTAAATGCGATGCGGTACGGCGCGAGTGATTGATCAGGCCTTTTGCACCAGACGTCGAACTCGAAAATACCTTTTGTCAATGATATGCCCTTGTTTGTTATCGATGATGATCTCTTGCCGCCGTCGATTTCCATTGCACCGTTATTGACCGCAGCATTGCCGCTTGATGCCCAGCCGTTCATGTCGCCGCCGTTGAACAATTCGGTCCAAGGAGAGCGGAGACCCTTAACGGAATCCCCGTCCAGCTTTTGCACTTTTAAATTTTTATACTTCAGGCCGTCCCTTTCGCCCTCGAGGCAGATCTGACCGTAACGGTAATGATCGTCGCGGAAACGGATAACTTCCTTTCCGCCAAGCTCCACGGTGAAATCCCGCCCATGCGCCGCAATCGAAAAATGCTGCCATGCATTGACGGGAAAAGGAACGATCCCGGGATTTGGCTGCGGCCTGAACGGAAAGCTGATGTGCCCGGATCCCGGCATGTCCGCGTCGATGTCCATTTCATAACCGCTCAGGTTGGGGAACCACGCGTTTCGGTCGCCGCGCACCACCACGCCGCCCTGGCTTTTCCCGTTGTAGAGAAAATCGCCCTCGAGCACGAAATCGACGAGCATGGCGTTATGGCCGATCCAGCCGTCGCTGCCCTCAAACACGCCGTCGCGGAAGCTCCATCTTTCGATGCCTTCAAATGCTCTGGTCGGTTTCCAGCACGAGGTGTCCATGAGCGAAGTGAAGGGGGCGGGTTTGGGGGCGGCTTTTTTGGGTTTCGCAAGAACGGGGAACAGCAGCAATAAAACAAGAACAATCGACGTGATTTTCATGATTGGTTCTAAAATAGATATTATGGCGGAGGCGTAGTTGACAAAAAGTTGAGGAAACTATATTTTCTCAATGGCAAATAGCTGTTGGTAAATAAAATTTACTAAATTTTGAAATGTAATTCCCGCGAAAGCGGGAATCCGCTCTTGATAATGGGATGGACTCCCGCTTTCGCGGGAGTGCCAACGCAGTGAAACATTAAAAAGAAGGGAATCATTCAGGCTTGCGTATCTATGATTTGATTTCACTGCCGCTGCGGAAAATACGCTATATCCCTCGAATTTACTTTGTCCTTGCCGCACTTCTTGTTTTCGTGCTCGTTTTCACCCACCGGCATGTTGAAAGCTGGAACGATGCGAGCCGCATGGCGCTCGCTGCCTCCATTGTCGAAAACGGGACCCTCAGCATTGATAAAAGCGTATTTGCGGTCACCGGCGACAAGGTTTTCATCAGGGGCCGTTTTTATTCCGATAAACCGCCGATCATGTCCTTTCTTGCCGCAATCATTTATTATCCCCTTTACAAACTCGGATTCACCATGACATTTCAGGATAATCCGGCGTATTATCTCATCACTTTTTTGTTGCAGGGCGTTGGATTGCTGCTCTGCGTGTTTTGTTTTTATCTGCTCCTCAGGGAATATCCGATGAGAGAATCGTATCAAGTCTTGATGGCAAGCGCATTGGCTTTTGCCTCGCTGCTGCTGCCGTGGTCGGTGGTCCTCAGCAACAATAGTTTTGCCGCGTGCTGTTTATTCATCGGTTATTTTTTCATGAATAAAGCGATGAGCGCAAAACCTAAAAAAATGTTGATGACCCTTGCCGGGTTCTGCCAGGGGATTGCCGTTTCGGCAGACCATACAACCGGCATATTGGTTTCGGCATGCATTGCCATCTTAATCATCACAAAAGAGATCAGAGGATATTTTCTGTTTTTTTTTCTGCCGGTGCTGTTGCTCGGATCGGCAACGCTTGTGTATTACCAGGCTCTATCTGGTAGCATTATCCCGTTCGAAACGCACAAGGAATTATGGGCCTACGCCGGTTCTTCATGGGATGCTCACGCGCTTTCAGGCTTACATGTCAACTCGCCGTTTGTTATTCTAAAAACGGTCGTCAAATATTCAATCGGCCCAAACGGCTTTCTGATTTATAATCCATTTTTGATTATTGGATTGTATTATGCTTTTATTTTGATAAAAGAGAAAAAGACCGGATGGAAAAACTCCTTCATTCTCCTGAGCGGTACAGCTCTGACTGTGATTTACTATTGCCTGTTCGCCGAGGGCGCCGGCGGCTGCAGCTATTCGATCAGATGGTTCCTGCCGTTTTTACCGATCATTTACTGTCATATGTGGCCGTTTTTTGGAGGACTCAACAAAGTAAAGAAAGCGGCCTTTGTAATGCTGTTTTGTTTTTCCGTTGTAATGGCACTAGGTGGAGTTGTCAATCCATGGATTTGCTATCCCAAGAATGGAAGCGCTTTCATCGAAAACATGAAGCCGGCGTTGGAACAGCTGTATAAAAAATAGGGGAATCACGCGTTGGGCTTTGCTCATGGCCGGGAAACACCGGCGGCCTTGGAAAGAAGTCAAATTAAAGCGATATTCGTGGTCGAATTGTTTATAAAAAGTATATTTATCTGCAATGACCGCCACGAAAACACGAACCCTCCTTCTCCTTTTTTTTCTTTCCGGTTTCTGCAATCTTGTCTTTGAAATCGTTTGGACGAGGATGTTCGGCCTCGTGTTCGGCGTCACGGTTTTCGCGATAAGCGCGGTGCTGGCGTCGTTCATGGGGGGACTTGCCGCCGGCGCGTTTGTCTTCGGCAGGGTGGTGGAGAAAAAGGGCGAGCCTATCTTCATTTTTTTCTGGGTTCATCTTGGAATATCAATCAGCGCTATGGTATTTCTCGCGGCGTTTCCCGCCGTGAAGGGACTTTTCCTTTTTATCAACGACATCGCCGACCTTGGCTTTTACGGCTCGCGCATCATCTGGTTCGCGCTCGCCTTGTTCCTTATGATCATTCCGACCACGCTCATGGGAGCAACCTTTCCCGTGGCCGTGAAAATCCTGGCGCGGGGCGAGACGTTGGGAAAAGACGTCGGCGTTTTGTACTCGGTAAATACCGCTGGAAGCGTTATTGGATGCATCACCGCAGTGTTTTTCCTGCTTGGTTCCGTGGGGATGAACGGCACGATCTGGATTGCCGCGGTGCTGGATTGTTTGGTCGGGCTTTCGACCTTGACGCTGAGGGCGGCTAAACGCGGCGCGGGCAACAAATGAAACCGTCAACCCGGCAGCAATCCATAAAGCGCAATCCCTTCTTTATCAAAGAGAAGTTCGTCCTCACCATTTTGATGCCCGTCGTGGCATTGCTCGCCGGATTCTGCACCATGTCCTGCGAAATCGTCTGGACGCGCATCCTCAAATATTTTGTCGACAACAGCATCCAGGCCTTCTCCATGATACTCGCCACGTTTTTGACCGGTCTGGCGCTCGGCGGCTATGTTTTCTCGCGTTTTGTCGATTCGCGAAAGGCGCCGTTGCTGTTTCTTGGATTTCTTGAGACCGGCATCGGGCTTCTGTGCCTCTTGTCCATTCTCGCAATCGGTCACGCCGGTGCGCTGATCGCCGCGTTGAACACGGTTTTCGGAAAAGGCTTTAACGCGGAAATCGGGATCAGGGTTCTGGTTTTTTCATCCGCGATTCTGCCGCCCACCATGCTCATGGGGGGTGTTTTCCCCCTTGTCAGCAAGTTGTATGCAAAGAATGCCGACGTTGCGGGACGGTCTGTTGGAGAAATTTACGCCGTGAATACGGTAGGCGCCGTTGTTGGCTCTTTTGCGGGCGGGTTTGTATTGATCCCGCTTTTCGGGGTACAGAACAGCATTTCGTGTATCGCATTCATTAATGTACTGATCGGCATGTCGTGTGTCGCCTTCGCTTCTGCCCTGCGAAATAAAATAAAAATCATCGTTGCCGGATGCCTTGTCATAGCCGCCGGATTATTGTTCGCCTTCACGCCGCGCAATGCCTTCCTGCATGTGTATGACGCGCGCACCAAAGAGCCGGATTACCAGATGCTTTACCTCAAGGAAAATGTAAACGGAACGGTGGCGGTGTTCAAGGAGACCCGGCAAAGCGGCCGCAAATACATGCTCATCGATGGGATAGGTGAGGTGAGCACCGATTATTTCAGCATGCGCGCGTTCCGCATGCTCGGGCTGCTGCCCGCCCTGTATTCGCCCGGGGCGAAAAACGCGCTCGTGGTGACCTTCGGCAGCGGCATCGCGGCCGGCACCATTGCAAACCTGCCCGGCATCGAAAAGGTGGAATGCATAGAAATCTGCAAGGAGGCGTTCAACGCGGCGAACAGCTTCGCAGTCGAAAACCACGACGTGCTTCATAATCCGAAGGTGCGGTATGTGGTCAACGACGGCAGGAACTTTCTGTTCACCACGCGCAAGCGCTACGACCTGATCAGCGCCGACGCGTCGCACCCCACGAGCAGCGACAGCTGGATACTTTACACAAAGGAATTCTACGAGCTGTGCCGCAGCCGGCTGTCCGACAGCGGCGTCATGTGCCAGTGGATTCCGCTGCGCGGCGTTTTGGAAAAGGACTATAAAACCATCCTCAACACCTTCAGGTCGGTTTTCCCGTACATGACCCTGTGGTATGCCGGCGGGTACAAGGCGATCGGGCATACCATTTTATGCGGCTCGAAACGGCCCATGAAAATCGACATGGGCCGCGCCGGGGCGCTTTTGGACGACAGCCGCGTGAAAAGCGACCTTGAACAGGTGAACGTTTTTTCTCTCCAGGATGTGTTCAACTGCTTCGTGATGGACCAGGATTCGGCAACGGTCTTCGGCAGCGGGGCGGCGCTCAACACCGACGACAGGCCGGTGGTGATTTTTTCAAAGGCCGAGCTGTGGAAAAAACCGTTTATCGGACTCAGGTCAATGATGCGGTACCGCATGAATATCTATCCCGAACTGTGCGGCATGGACAGCGTGAAAGGCGTCCAGATCAAACAGGCCGTTGATAAAAATTTTGAAGCCATGGGCCATTCCATCCAGGGGCAAATTCTGGAATTCGAGGAATTCGTGATGCGCATGGACTTTGATCCACGCCTGCCTGACGCGGCCCTTGCGCCGAACCTTTCCAGAAGCCGGGACATGCTCAAACAGGTGCTCACCGAATATACGACGGCTTTAGAGCAGAACACGGATGACGCTCATACGAGATATCTGATGATTCAGGATTATTCCGAGTACCGGGCCATAATGGCGTATCTTGACAGAGTGCAAAAACGCCGGCAAGGACGGTAGGGCTTATCCCGTATGATTAAATCATCCATTCGCCATCCAATTACCAATGTAACCTTGTTTGCCGATGAATCTGCAAATGGCATTATTATCGCCAAAGCGGTGTTCGGACTCAAAGAAAAATGTGCCGGCATTGCAGTGAAAGAATCGCGCAATTCTCTGTTGATAGAATACGGCAGGATGTTGAAGGAATTTCTTGATGGTAGACTCCACTCGCTCAATATTATCCCCATTAATTTGTCCTGGGGCACGCCGTTTCAAATAGCCGTGATCGAGGCTTGCCGCTCGATTCCGTGGGGGAGCGTGGTGTCGTACGGCGATCTTAGCGTGATGGCGGGATATCCAAGGGCCTCGCGCGCCGCAGCAGGCGTGATGCGGCACAACCGTTTTCCCCTTATTGTTCCGTGCCACCGCGTGATCGGCGCTGGCCTCACCACAGGGGGATTCATGGGAGCCACTCACGGAGCGCCGATACGGCTTAAATTGAAACTCCTCGCAAACGAGGGTGTTTCTATTCGATAAATCAAATTCGGCTTGCTTTACGAACATTGCCTGAATATCCTGCGTATCGGCTCATTTAAAAAGGTAACCGAAGGCTCAAAGTCGTCGTCTCACAAATGAGGTAACCAAGACTTGTTTGAAAATGGCTTTGAGTTTTCGTTCTATTGCATCTTTGAGAGAAAATGGATTCAGTTCTGTATGGA
>DATJAL010000022.1 GCA_035516255.1 Chitinivibrionales bacterium
CATTGCATTTGCCGCTCTTGAGCAATTCAGCCGCGCGTTCCATGCGAAGTTTTCGCAGACACTGCGGGATGGTCATGCCCGTCTCCCGTGAAAAAGTCCGGCTCAAATAAAACGGGCTGCATCCGGCCTCACGTCCAATTTTCTCCAACGTGGGCGGTTCAGCCAAATCCCGGCGCAGAATGGCCACAACCCGATCCACGCGCTCCCGCACCATCCGTTTTTGCCGGTCGCAAAATAATTCATCCTCGCCACGCCGCCCGAAGAAAAAATCTGCCATCAGTTGCAGCACCTTGCCCTGATACCACAGCCGGCGCGCACCCTGAAACGAAGGCGGACGCGAGAGTTGAGAAATCAATTGTTCCTGTTCGGTGGTCAGACGGTGGATTTCCCCCAACCCGGCGGGAGACGCGCTGGAGAGCAGGAATTTTTCCACCAAACCATGAAGCGCGCCGTCGCATTGGAACAAATGTTCGCGCAGAAAACGGGGGGAAAATTCGACGGTAATGAAACGGTGCCGTTCTCCGGCCTTTCGCCAAGCCCGCAATTCATTCTTTCCCGGTGCGTAAAACCCAGCCGTCAACGGCTCAAAATCCACGGTGCTGGATGCACAATGAATGGAAGCGTGCCCGGCGAGATTCAGGCAAAGTTCCAAGCTATTTGGATGAAAACTGCGCGACCACTCGAAAGTGGCATTGGTGTTCAATTCAAAATCGTGCCACTCAATGCTAATACCCAATTCCTTGAAATTTCCATAAAGTTGCCGCCAGTCGCCTTGGGTTGCTCGCCAGATGACCGCCTCACTCAATGGGAAAACATGCGGCTTCCGGTTACGCTTCGACTCGCTCCGGCTAGTCACAGATTCGGCTGGTGCTCCAACGGTCATTTCTTCAAATCCCAAAGGATTCAGAACAAAATTAAGGCAGGTTGCGTTGTCTAACTCAACATAAATTGTCAAAGGCCGAACAAATGGTGGTCACTTCAACTCCAGCGCGCCTCGTTTCGTCTATTGTATGGCTCGACTGCGCCTGTCAAGGTTGTCCAAATAAAATGTGGCGCTTTTCGCGCGGGTTTTTCCTTTTGTGGCTCCACCTTGACAGTGCTCGCCGAGCCGGGGACGTGGCTGGTTAGGAAGGCGCGTCGGGATTTCCAGCCGGAGATTCGTGCAAGCACATTCAACCGCAGGCTAGGCGCAAGACGGCATCCAAGCTGATGGCGGGAAATTGAAAAATACAATTTCAAGATTTATGGTTGACAACTGTATCTATTATGCTACGGTAGGGAATATGCCGTTTATTCAGTTTCCTTTCATTGAAGTGCCGAAGGAATTGCGCAAGCTGGTCGGCGAGCCGACGCCCGGCACTCGTGC
>DATJAL010000023.1 GCA_035516255.1 Chitinivibrionales bacterium
GCGGTGCGGTCGAGATACGGCACGACCTTGACATCCGGCGGCAGAACTTTGGTGTTCAATTCTTCGACCTTCTGGTGGACGCCGGCGAGGACTTTTGAGGGATTCGCGCCAAGCAACAGCAGGGTGATACCCTCAACCGCGTCATCATTGTCGTCTTTGCCGAGAATACCCTGACGTTCAAGCACACCCATTTCCGCATGCCCGATGTCTTTCACGAAAACCGGCGCTCCATTTTTTTGCGTGATGACGATGTTGTTCAAATCGTCAACCTTGGTGATGGCACCCAAGCCACGCACGACGAAACCTTGTTCGCCGCGCACAATCAAACTGCCGCCGGAGTTGATGTTGTTCGCCGTAATCGCATTTTCAACCTGCGCCAGTGAAAGGTTATATTGCGCCAGTTTGTTCGGATCAACGAACACTTGGAATTGATAATTTTCACCGCCGAAAGGATTGACATCAATGACACCGGGCACTTGCTTGATGCGGGGCATGACCACCCAATTGTTCAAGTCACGCAGTTCTCGCGCATCACGCAGTTTTGATTCAACCGTGTAACGGTAAATTTCGCCGATGGGTGAAGTGGGTGAGTCCAGCCCCGCTTGCACTCCCGGCGGCAAGGTGACGTTGCCAATCTGGTCATACACACGCTGGCGCTCGAAGTAATAATCTGTGCCGTCGTTAAAAACCAAGGTGATCAACGACAACGCAAAGGTGCTTTTCGAGCGCATGACATGCAGGCCGGGAAGACCGTTCAGCTCGCGTTCCAAAGGAATGGTGATTTGCTGCTCCACTTCTTCGGCGGCGTGACCCGGATCTTGCGTGATGACCTGAATCGTCACCGCGCCGATGTCGGGATACGCCTCCACGTTCAGTTCCCGCAACGTGTAGAAACCAAAGATGGAGAGGCCGATGAACACGGCCAGCATCAGCGCGCGCCGACGCAGACAGAAGGCGACAAAACCGGCAATCATTGAAACAACACTCCTTCCTTTACAAGAATGTTTGCACCCGCATCAAGCCCGTCGGTGATGATGATTCGGTCGTCTTGTTGTGCGCCCACTTTCACTTCGCGCGGTTGGAGCACCCACGGTTTGACCTGTTCAAATACAAAGGCCGAGGTGCCGCTTTGCACCACAGCGGTCGCGGGCACAGTGACTTGCGTTTGCGGGAAACCGAGAAAATTCACCGTCGCAAACATGCCGGGCTTGAGGCGGCGTTCCGGGTTGTCAAAGGCGACGCGAACTTTCGCGACACGAATGTCGGGATCAATGAGGTCGCCAATGAACAAAATTTTTCCGGTGAAAGTTTCGCCGGGATAGGCTGCAATGGCCGCGCTGATTTCCTGTCCCTTCGTCAAGAATTGCAGGTCTTTTTCCTGCACGCTCGCCGTCACCCAGACCGTGGACAAATCGGCCACTGTCATCAAAGAAACGGTGTTGTCATTGCGAAATTCGCCGTGCGCGGAAGCCATGTCAACTACCTGCCCGGACAACGGAGAAAAAACCTGCAATGGCTGGCCGAGCTTGTCGGTTTCAGGATTGAAACCGTAAGCAAGCAATTGCTGAACCGCCGTGTCGAGATCAATTTTTGCGGATTCATAATCGCTCGTGGCCTGCTCCACGTCTTTTTGCGCGGCGATTTTGTTTTCCAAAAGTTCCTGCTGCCGTTTCAGCGCACGACGGGTCAGTTCCTCGACGCTTTTGGCCTTCACATAATTGTCCTGTGCCGCAAAAAAATCCGGCGATTGCAGCGAGGCCAGCAATTGTCCGTTGGTGACCGTGTCGCCAAGTTGCACATGTAATTTGATCAAACGTCCGGTCAACGGCGGAAAAACATTCGCGTATTTCTGCGGGTCGGCCTCCACCACCGCTGGCGCGGAAAGCCGGCTTTGGATTTTCTCCGCGCGCGCCGTGTCAAATTTCAACCGGTCGCGCAAAATGGATTGCTCCGGTATGACGACCAGGTCGCCCTGCCGCTCAAATTGGCTGGCTGGGGCGGCAGGTTCAGAACGCTTGCAACCAGTCAGGACGACAGCCAGCAACAGAAGCGGCATCCAGGCCACAAAGAAAATATATTTGGTCTTCGTTTTCATTCTCCAATTTCGGTTTCGACTTTCACCGTTCATAACACGAATACGCCCGCCCTTGCCGGAACGCACAAATAATCCGTTGAAAAAATAAATGAAGCCGCGATGAAGTGTTACTTAAGGTAGCCTTAAGAATTTTTAAGAATTGGAGGCACGACCGGCGTTCAACCGTTCCGCCTGGATGGCAACAATTGCCAGTTCAGGCCGCCGACGCTTTTTAAGGCTCAAACGGCTGGCGATGCCGCAAAGCGGCGCACAACCCAGATGCAAAGAAAATTCCCATGCGCTCATTTTGACATTAAATGCGACGACGATCTTCTTCTGATAATCCAAAGAATGGAACTGGCATCGGGAGCCTGTTCAACGGCTTCACGAAAATGCGGCGTCTTCAGAAGCTTGGCGATTTCCGCCACGGTGTGCAGGTGCTTTTGAAACTGTCCTTGCGGAATGAGGAAAAGAATCACGAGCGTCACAGGTTGCCCATCTAAAGCATCAAAGGCGATGCCCTTTTTGGAACGGCCAAGCGCCGCAATCGGATCGTTAATCAAATCAGTTGAAGCATGTGGGATTCCGATGCCATATCCGATGCCGGTGCTCATGGATGACTCGCGCTTTCTGACGACGGCGGTGATGGCGTCCCGGTGCTCGGGTTTTATTTTACCCGTTTCCACCAGATTGTTAATCAGCTCGTCAATCGCTTCCCAACGGTTCGTTGCCCGCAAGTCAGCCAGGATTTGAGACTCGCTCAAACAGTCAGTTAAGCCAATGTTCATAAAATCATGCGACGGAAATGCGCCGCTTAATGAAGATAGAAGAAAATATGCCGCCCGTTACTTAAGACTATCTGAAGATTTGTTAAGGGAAGTGGCGCGTTCAATTCCTACAAAGACTGCCATTCAGCCTTTGCGAGGCGGCTCACATTTCGCAATCGCGTTCTTTGAGTGCCAATCGGTAACGGCGGACTTCATTTTTTCAACCTGCGAAACAGCCCCCTGAAGTTTTGCGAAATCAGCTTTCAGTCGCTTGATTTGACGCTGAAGAACCCGCGCCCGAATTCGTTCAGAAATCCAAAAGAAAAACCAACCAAACAAGGCGATAACAACCACGGTTGAAGCAATTTCCAGCATGATGATTTGACATTCATCTAGTTGCGCCTCGTTCCCCAAAAAACGGCCAAGACAATCAACGCTACGCCCATGACGACAAGCATCCAACCAAGCCCGCAGGCTTTATGAGATATGAATAGCTCGGCGGCGCAATTCAGCGAGAAAAGTCCGATACAAGCCAGCGGGAATGCAATGTTGGGGAGCCTCTTTCGCGGCGGTCTGTATTCCTTCTCCATAGGCCATTTTCAAATCCATTTTTTCCGCAACAGCCACACTTTGATCAATTGTGTCAAGCCGACGTAGCAAACGAGTGTGACTGCGAGGAGCGGCCAGAATTGCCACGGCAACGGAACGAATCCCAAATAGTGCGCCAGCGGTGAATACGGCAGGAACGCGCCGATGGCCATGATGCCGAATGTCGTCATCGTCAACTGCCAGCTCGCGCGCGATTGGATGAACGGAATTTGGTTGGTGCGAATGACGTGAACGATTAGCGTCTGCGTCATCAGCGATTCGACAAACCAGCCGGTGCTGAACAATGCGGCGGCATAAGTGTGGTCGGCGACGTCCGTGCCGGGAAAGCGCGCAGCCAGTTCCGGCGGCGCGGCCAGAAGCAGATTGTTGCATTTGAAGAAAAACCACATCAAGAAATATGTCGTGTAATCGAAAATGGAACTGATCGGGCCGATGAACAGGATGAATTTTCCAATCTCACCCATATTCCACGGGCGAGGTTTGGAGATGACCGCCACACCGACGTTGTCGGTCGGAATCGGCACTTGTGAAAAATCGTAGAGCAGATTGTTCGACAAAACCTGAATCGGCTGCATAGGCAAAAACGGCAGCCAGGCACTCGCGCCCAGCACGCTGAACATATTGCCAAAGTTGGAACTCGCGCCCATGCGGATGTATTTCAAAATGTTCGCAAAGACTTTCCGACCTTCGAGCACACCTTCTTCCAACACCATCAAATTCTTTTCCAACAAAATCATATCGGCGGATTCCTTGGCGATGTCCACGGCGGTATCCACGGAAATGCCCACGTCGGCGGCGCGCAAGGCGGGCGCGTCGTTGATGCCGTCACCCATGAAACCGACGACGTGCTTGTTGCGTTGCAATGCCTGCACGACGCGCTTTTTGTGCGCGGGCGAGAGGCGGGCGAAAACGTCCGTGGCTTCAACTTCTTTGGCCAATTCGTCGTCCGTTAATTTTTCAACTTGAATGCCCAGCAAAATCTTTTCGGCGTGGATGCCCACTTCAGTGCAAACCTTGCGCGTGACGAGGTCGTTGTCGCCGGTGAGCACTTTGATGGTGACACCGTGCTGGCGTAATGCAGTGATGGCCTTGGATGCGGAGTCTTTCGGTGGATCAAGGAAGGCAAGATAGCCAGTCAAAATCAGTTCGCTTTCGTCCGCTTTGGTGAATGTGGTTTGCGCTCCTAATTTTTTTGTGGCAACGGCGAGAACGCGAAAACCATCTTCGCTTAATGAATTGACCTGTTCGATAATGTCGCCGACAAGGATTGGCTCCATCGGCAGGATTTCCCCGTCGTTCTCGAAGTGCGTGCATTTGGCGAAGACAGCTTCGGGTGCGCCTTTGGTCAACAACTGACGTTCACCATTTGGACACTCGATGGCGACGGACATCATGCGGCGCGAAAAGTCGAATGGAATTTCGTCCACCATCTTGTAATTGGCGATGCCTAGTTCGCCATGCAGTTCCTTGTATTTCAACACCGCGCGGTCGAGGACGTTTTTCAAGCCGGTCTGGAAATGACTGATCAAATAAGCATCGCGCAGCACGGCCTCGCTCTCGTTTTTGAAAACGTCCACATGCAGTTCCAAGATTACATGGTCAATGGTGAGGGTGCCGGTCTTGTCGGTGCAAAGGACATCCATCGCGCCGAAGTTCTGGATTGAATTTAACTTTTTGACGATGACTTTTTTCTTCGCCATCGCCAGCGCGCCTTTTGACAGGCAGACGGAAACAATCATCGGCAGCATTTCCGGCGTAAGACCGACGGCCACGGCCATCGCAAAGAAAAAGGCGTCACCCCATTTGTGCTTCATCAGGCCATTGATGAGGAAAACCATCGGGACCATCACCAGCATGAACGTGAGCATCAACCAGACGTATTTTTTGACACCCTTGTCAAAGGCCGTCTCGACTTGCTGGCCCGCGAGGCTGCTGGCCATTTTGCCGAAATATGTCTTCGTGCCGGTAGCAACAATGACTGCCGTGGCCGCACCACTTTCTACGCTCGTGCCAAGAAAACAAATGTTGGTGTGCTCGATGGACGAGACATTTGTTCGGGGGTCACGTGCATCTGATTTTTCCACCGGCAGCGATTCGCCAGTAAGTGTGGCTTGGATGATGAACAAATCTTTGGCGGCAATCAGCCGCACGTCGCCGGGAATCATGTCGCCTGCGGAAAGTTTCACGATGTCGCCAGGAACAAGTTGCTGAAGGGGGATTTCCTTGGCCTTACCATCGCGCACGACAGTGGCAGTGACTTTGATCATTGCCTTGAGTTTGGCCGCCGCAGTGTTGGCCTTGGTCTCCTGCACAAACCGCAGCGTGACGCCCAGCACAACCATCAATAGCATCACTGTTCCAGCGCGTAAATCGCCGGTGGCATACGAGATTGTCGCCAGCACCGTGAGCAGGATTACCAGCGGATTGCGGACGGCGACCCAAAGCCGGTGCAGCCACTCGTGCTTTCTCTCTTGCGCGACTTCGTTCGGGCCATATTTTTCCAGCCGCGCGACCGCTTCTGTTTCATCCAATCCGTTCGGGGACGTTCCAAGTGCTTGCAGAACTTCGGGAATGTCCTTAACCGCCGCCTCGTGGACAAGATCGGCAGCCTGTTCGCCATCGGAATTTTTTACAGCAGTCATAATTGTTCAATCAACATATCGCTC
>DATJAL010000024.1 GCA_035516255.1 Chitinivibrionales bacterium
CGCTCAACTCCAGCTACGCGCTTCCTGGGACTAAGGCGTCATCAGGTGTTACCTGCATCTGGCCTCGTCCCAGTCCAGCGGGGCGTACCCCGCAGTCCGGTCATCGTGCCGGACGGGCGTATCCGCCGGAGCCGCCCGGGAGCGAAGTGACGAGCTTCGCCCGCGGGAACCGCCCTCGCCCCACCGGCCGCTGTCACCCGGCCGGCGTCCTTGTGCGAAATAAAAAAGAGCGAGGAAGGTGCGTCGTGTAACGCAAATGGGGACGTCTAGTCAAGCATTTTTTTGGGGCCTATATCTCAGTTGACATTGATTAAATAGTGTGATTTAAAGGGGTTACACGCGAACTAGAGGCAGATGACCATGCTTAAGCAGTTCAAAACACTAGCGGATTTATATCACGCTTTCCGTGACAATAATGTCGCCTTGGCGCATTTCCGTACCATCCGCTGGCGAAATGGGGAATTTTGTCCTCACTGCGGGCACCACGAGATTTACTACCCGAAAAAGGGCGCGCGGTTTGCCTGCGCTCAATGCGGGGAACGGTTTTCAATCCTTACCGGCACGATTTTCGAGAACACGAAGCTGCCCTTGAAAGTCTGGTTCGGGGCAATCTGGCTTATCTCAAACCATCCGAAGGGTATTGCTAGCACCACGCTCGCCCGCGATCTTGGCATTACCCAAAAGTCCGCGTGGTTCATTCTTCATCGGCTGCGCCATGCCGCCCGCACTCAATCATTCAATACTCCCCCATTGAAGGGAACGGTGGAGATCGACGAAACTTTTGTAGGTGGAAAAGCCATAAACATGCCGGGTCGTCGTAGCGGCAAGGGCGGCGGTCCATCTGGCAAGACAACAGTTATTGGTGCGGTTGAGCGTGGCGGCGATGTTGTTGCGATAGTATCGCCAGACTATCTCGATTCTGACAAAGCGCAGGCATTTGTTGATGCGGTGGTCTCGCCCAAGGCCGAGATGGTCGTAACCGATGCCGGCACGCCATACATTGGCCTTGAGGGGTATCAGCATGAAATCGTCAATCATAACCTCGGCGAAATCAAGCGCGGCGCCGCGCACACCAATTCCATCGAAAGCGTTTGGGCACAACTGAAACGCCAAATTAACGGCACCCATCATTGGGTTTCCGCGAAGCATTTGCAGCAATACGTTTCCGAAATGACATGGCTGATGAACCACCGTGATCTTACTCCGCAAGAGCGTGTCAACGCACTGTTCACAGCGGTCGAAGGAAGGTTAACCTATGACACGTTAATAGGAGCGGCGAATGAATAAGCCGCGCCCAATAGATTTTATGGCTCTAGGTTATGGTGTCTATGAAATGATGCAAATCCTAGAGCGGTGGGATCAAATGACGGACGCCGAAAAAATAAACCTCGGCTTCAAGGAACCTTTTTCATCTCGTCCGCCATGTCCTTCAATACGCTTAGTACAGTAAAATCTGGCGCTACTGGGTCTCCTGTAAGTGTATCGGCAATTTTCGTGATGTTTAGGTCAATACGATCAAGGTAGTAAGCGATGTGCTCCAAGGCGATAGCTTATCTGAGATCGGGAGCTAATGCGTTCCCAAGTTTGAAACTCCATGCGTTCCGCGTAGCTTCTGGCATGATTCATCTCCTAGGGTTTTGATATGACTAAAAGCAGCAAGAAAGTTTCACCTTTTCGTCTCAACATAGACCCCGACGATTTTTTGGAGCGAGCGATCCGCACCAAACCTTCGGAAGTCGAGGACCTAATTGAACGAGGAAAAAAGGCAAAGCCGCCGGGCACCAAACGCAAGCGTAAGGCGTCCGGCGGTACCACTCAATCCGAATCTGTCGTGGATTTACGCCACAGACGGATGCGAAAACGGAACGAGGGTCGATGACCTACGTTGGGGCCAGCGACGCCAATGTCCGCGCACGGGAACGATCTTTCCCGTGGGCGTT
>DATJAL010000025.1 GCA_035516255.1 Chitinivibrionales bacterium
TTCTTTCCTGAGGTTGCCAACAACTGGACTGCTTCCCGTTTGAACGCATCGTCATACTTCTTACGTGACGTAGACATACACACCTCCAAGAACAAAGATAAATTTGGTTCTCGGAGTGTCCAAATTCAGGAGTACACCTCAGAGATAGAAATGTGCGTTCCCCTCGCCCGCGGTTTACCGAGGGCGAGGGGAACGCACAGATTTTTATATTCTTATTCTTCTTTTAATTCCACCCTGCACGGGGCATGCAGTTTGAAAAGACCGCGTCCGGCGCGGACGAGGCGGACTTCGGGCACTTTTTCGGCGAGCACGTTTGAAAGCCTTTGCAGGCGAAGCGAAAAATTTTCCGCAATCTCAACGTGGCGGCCGCGGGAATCCGTGGTGAAATCGCTGTTGGCAAACTCGGTCTTGCCGCCTATGACATGTTCGCGCAGGATCCGCCTGAGGATGCCCGCGGGCGCCGATTTCACGAGCCGCCTGCCGTTGACGGAAACCGTCTCGCTGGCGGACTGGTAGACAAACACGATTTTCCGCTCCAGGTCGGCCACGAGCCTGGCGTGCCGGTCGTGCACCTGCTGCCACGCCTCGCTTTTTTCCGAAAGGCCCTCGTGGATGAGCGGCGACATGAATTGCTCCGACGGCCTGACATTGGAACGGTATTTAATCCGGTACAGGTGCACCGGTGCACCGTAGACAGTTCCCCTGTGGAGCACCACCCTTTTCCGGATCGGGCATTTATAGTCGCAGGTTACCTCGACGACTGGCCTGTTTGGAATGTGATGACCGTTTAACGATATCCTATTTCTCGTGCAGAACCCTGAAAATGTTGTTGCCGTCCCGCACAAGTTTCCCTTTATGTAGACCTTGTCGCTTCTCCTGACAATATGATGGGGATCCACCACCGCTTCCAGCGGCCGAGGGTCGCTTATCATGGCAACGCTCTCAAACGCAGGCAGGCCCAGCCGCGTGGGAGAGTATTGCAACGGCCTGGCGATGAAAAGGTCGGCGTCGTGATAAGGAATTTTTTTCTGAAACGTACGGTCCAGGCAGAGCATGAATACTGTTGTGTTCTGGTTGGATTTTTTTTCGTGCTTCACCACGGCGGCGAGCATCGACGGCATCATTTTTTGGCAGACATAGGGGATGACGTTTTTAAGGCCGAAATAACGCAAATCGTCCGAATTGAACAAAAATTTCAAAAACGGCGCCAAAATACCAAGCAATGCGGAAACGCTGACGACGGCGCCCTTGTTGAGACCATTGATGAATGAATTGACAAATGCATCTGTGCTCTCGCCGCTTTCAATGAGAAACGGCTCCACCGCATTGAACACGCCGAGCACGTAGGAAATATCCGAAGATTTGTTTTCCTGCCAGACATGCTTGAGCAGATCGGCGTCCTTCAGCACGACACCGCCGTCGCTGATGGGATGGCCGCACCAGAATTTCTTTACCGATTCGAGGGGCAGTTCCCGCAGCATGGTGGCATACAAAAGCCGGAGCGCGTCGTTGCGGATTTTTGTATCGCTATTTGTCGGTGAGGTTTTCATGGAGGATTGCGCGCCTGCCACGGGACAAGGGCTGCCGGAAGCGCCAAGAAAATATAAATAATTGCAGACGCAAGAACAGAAATGTGAAATTTATTGCACGGAGGCGTTTTAAAATATGCATGCCTTATCTTGGAAACGAGTTTTTTTACTTCGACTAATTTGCATGAAAATGCAAAAAAGTCTTGACTTTTTTGCAGAGGAATGATAAATTGTCATTATATGGAAAGAGCACAGACTTCTTATATACTCAATGATCTAAAGAAAAAAATGGTTTTTCTCATTGGCCCGCGCCAGGTGGGAAAAACATGGCTGGCAAAAAGGGTCTCGGAACAGTATAAAAACCCGATGTACCTTAATTATGACAGGTTCGAAGACAGAGACCTGATAAAGAAAGAAGCCTGGCCTGAAACCACGGACCTTCTTATTTTTGACGAAATACATAAAATGCCAGAATGGAAGAATTTTGTAAAAGGCATTTTCGATACAAAGCCGCAATCGCTTCATTTGCTGGTGACCGGAAGCGCACGGCTTGAAACGTTCAGGCAGAGCGGCGATTCCATGGCAGGAAGGTTTTTCAGACACCGTCTTTTCCCGCTCTCTTACAAGGAATTACCGGATAAAAAACCGGACGCCATAGACCGTCTTATTATCCGCGGTGGCTTTCCCGAACCCTTTATTGCAAAAAACGACGTCGACGCCGACCGCTGGAGACAGCAGTACGTTGATGGCCTTATACGGACAGACGTGCTCGATTTTGAGCGTGTTCACGATCTGCGCACCATGCAGACCATTATGGAACTGCTGCGAAGACGCATCGGATCGCCGGTGTCATTCAATTCCATTGCGGAAGACATCCAGGTATCGCCGAACACAATCGGACGGTATATCGAAATACTGGAAGCGCTTTTTATTGTTTTCAGGATAACACCCTACTCGCGGAATATAGCGCGGTCATTGCTCAAAGAACCTAAAATTTATTTCTACGACACGGGCATGGTGATCGGCGACGAAGGCGCCCGTTTTGAAAATATGGTCGCCTTAAGCCTGCACAAACACGTATGCGGCGTTTCTGATTATCTCGGTAAACAGGCGGATCTCAAATATATTCGCACAAAAGACGGCGAAGAGGTTGATTTCTGCATTATCGAAAAAGACAAGCCTCTTCAAATCGTTGAAGTAAAAGCAGGCGGGAGGGATTTCGGGAGCTCCCTAAAAAAAATCCACACAAAATACGGGCTGCCCGCAATTGCCGTGATAAAAAACTTAAAAAGGGAATATAAAGAAGAAGGCATTCCCGTTATGCCAGCGGCGCAGTATTTGAAGGGGTTGTTTTTGTAAACTGATAGGGAATTTGATTTTTCATGAGCGTCCGGGCTGTCCCCCTGAAAAATTTTAACACCCCACATGCACTCCGGCCCCAGGCCTCGCTCACGAGTTCTTTTTACGGTCCACCCCCAATTGAGAATATAAGGGTATTCCGACCTTTTGTCAACTATGACAATGGGGTTTCCGGGGCTTCTAATCAAGCGGGGTGAAATAAGGGAGTTTTCCAGGCGCAGGTCCGTTTTTTAATATTGTTTTATCCCAATCCCCCAAAGAATCCTTCAAGCCATTTCCCATCCAAATGTATTTTAAAAACAAGAATCCAGACAATACAATCAACGATTACTAATAATCATGGATCTTTTCGAACAGCGCAGCCAGGACATCCTCAGCACAACCGCGCCGCTCGCCGACCGCATGCGGCCGCGCACGCTCGACGAGTTTTTCGGCCAAAGCCACATCGTGGGGCCGGGAAGGCTGCTGCGGCGCGCCATCCAGATCGACCAGCTGTCGAGCCTCATCTTCTACGGCCCGCCCGGCACGGGCAAGACCACGCTGGCGCGCATCATCGCCCACACCACCAAGGCGCAGTTCCTGTCTATCAACGCCGTGCTCGCGGGGGTGCAGGACATCCGCGACGCCATCGACAGCGCGAAGAAGACCCTGTCGCTGTACGGCAAGCGCACCATCCTGTTCATCGACGAGGTGCACCGGTTCAACAAGGCGCAGCAGGACGCGCTGCTCCCCCACGTCGAAAACGGCGTGCTCATCCTCATCGGCGCGACCACCGAAAACCCCTACTTCGAGGTGAACAAGGCCCTTGTGTCGCGCTCGAGAATTTTCCAACTTAAAACCCTCACCGCGAGCGACCTGGCCGCCATCGCGCACGCCGCCCTCGGCGACAAGGAGCGCGGTTACGGCGGCCGCAAAGTCTCCATTGACAAGGACGCACTCGACCACATCGTCGCGGTGGCCAACGGCGACGCGCGCGGCGTGCTCAACGCGCTGGAGCTCGCCGTGGAGACCACCAAACCGGACAAAAGCGGCGCGATCCGCATCATTCGCGAAGTCGCCGAGGACTCCATCCAGCAGAAGGCCGTGCTCTACGACAAGGACGGCGACGCGCATTACGACACGATCTCGGCGTTCATCAAGTCGCTGCGCGGCTCCGATCCCGACGCCGCGCTCTACTGGATGGCGAAAATGGTGTACGCCGGGGAAGACCCGCGCTTCATCTTCCGCCGCATGCTGATTCTCGCATGTGAAGACATCGGCCTCGCGGATCCCCGCGCTCTTTCGGTGGTGGTGGACGCGGCGCGCGCGTTCGACTACGTGGGCCTCCCCGAGGGCAGGTTCCATCTCGCGCACGCGTGCCTGTACCTGGCCACGGCGCCCAAAAGCAATTCGTCCATGGCGTTCTTCGACGCGCTCTCCACGGTTTCGCACGAGACCAAGGACGACGTGCCCGCGCACCTGCAGGATTCCTCCCGCGACAAGGAGGGGTTCGGCCACGGCGAGGGGTACCTGTACCCGCACGCGTTCCGCGACCACTGGGTGGCGCAGCAGTATCTCCCGTCGTCGCTGCAGGGAAAATTCTTCTACCAGCCTTCGGACATCGGGTATGAAAAGGAGATCGGCCTTCGCGTGACGAGGCTGCGCGAGGCGATGGTGGAGGCCATGGCGATTGACGATGAGGATATTTTCGAGGGCGATGCGCAGGACACGCCCGGCCCGCGCCGTTTGTGGGTTAAGCGCACGCGCGGCGGCGATACGCTCTCGGCGGCACGCGAAAAGATTTTCGAGGCCGCCGCGCCCGGCCGCGACAGCCTGGTGCTCGACCTGCACGCCCGCACCGGACTCCTCACCTTCGAGGCACTGCGCCTTTCGCCTGAAGGCAGCGTGTGGGCGCTCGCGCATGACGAAAAGGAATTCGACACCGTGGTGAAGATGGCGGCCCAGTACGAGCTGTTAAAACGCCCGACGGTACTGCTTACCTCCATGGATAAGTTCGACGCGGACATAAAAAAATCTGCCGGGCAGAACGTGGCGTTCGACGCGATCATCGGCAGGAACATCATCGCGGCCGAGCGGGACAAGCCGGCGCTTGTCAAAAGAATGCTTGCGCTTCTGGCAAAAGACGGGTGTATCGCGCTTGCAGAGACCGTACATTCGCAGGGCCAGCGCCTGAGCAGCCTCCTGACGTTCAGAAACTTGCCGCAGAACGCCATATCCCGATTTGCGAAAGCTGAGGAACGGCTCTTTGCTGACAAAGGCGACGCGCTTGTCAACTGGGACCCGGCGTCGCTCGAAAAGCAGTGCGCGGCGCAGTTCCCCTGCGTGTTTACCGTCCAGACCATCGCACCGGCGGGCCGCAGGCGGATTACACCCGGCATGGTGGACCACTGGTTCAGGCCGCGCACCGAAGGCGGCCGCACGCCGCTCGGCGCCCGCCTTGAGGAGGAATTCGGTAAAAAGGCCGCCGCCGAGATCAAAAAGCAAATCCACGGCCAGCTTGACAATACAGACATACCCTGGAAGACCTCCATCGCCATCATGCGAATATTTGCCGCCCGCGCCTGATTTTGCGCATCGCGCAACATGAGTTATATTGTTAGCCGAGCATTTCAATAAAATTCGTTGGGGGGATTAAAGGAGACGTTCATGACACAGGCCAACGCTCGTCAGCCGTTCCGGAATTTCTTCATCAAACGGTCGATGCAGCTGAACCTCATTTTCAAGATTCTTCTCGTCGTGCTTATCGGCGCGGTGCTCGCCACCGCGGCCCTCACCGTGCTCTACAACTTCAAGGCGCACGGCGGCAGCTTTTACTACATGAGCAACGACATGCGCCAGGACCTCGAGCTCAAGAGCGTTCTCGAGTTCGTGCTGCCCAGCGTGATCGGCGCGCAGGTGTTCAGCATCCTCATCGGCCTCGGCATCGGGCTTTTCTCCTCGCGCAAGATGGCGGTGCCCATTTACAAATTCGAAAAATGGGTGTCGCAGCTTCGCACCGGGAACCTGAACACGAAAATCTCGTTCCGGGAGACCGAAGCCGAAATGGAAGACCTCACGTCGGAGTGCAACGCCATGGCCGGATTCTACCAGAAACTGTTCAAGGAAATGAGCGCCTCGGCCGAGGCGATTGAAAAGAACGTGGGGGGAAACGCCGCGGCAATGGAGCAGGTGAACCAGATGAAGAAGACGCTGGGGAAGGTGAATTTCGGATAATATTGATTTTAAAATGATATTTGATTCTATTTCCCCTCTTCATCTGTGGAGAGGGTTGGCCGCTCCGGCGGCCGGGGTGAGGCGTAAATAAAAAGAGCATTTACTTCGCCGGCATGCAGTCCAGTTCCTTCTCGATCCGCACAAGCACAGCATTCATATCATTCATAACTTCACCATTCGTAAACCTCCGCCTCGTCCCCTGCTTCTTCTCCACAGTGTGGAGAAGGGAGCAAGAAAATCAAGCTTTCCATTACCCCTTCCTTTTCGCCACAAACTCCTCCACTACTTTCCCATGCCTCTTCGCGTACCCGCTGCCCGGCGCCTTCCCGCACTTCCTGCAGCTTATGTTATATGCCGAATTCATTGCTCCACATTCGGGACAGCTGAAAAGTTCCCTCGTCTCCTCGAACCAGGTTTCCCAGCCCGCGTCGCGGATCCTGTCCTGCCATTCCCATAGTTCGAGGCGGTGCGGCGCTTCTGCCTGGAACCGTTTGAGTTCCTCACACGGATATTCTGCGCATTGCCCGCAAAAGTCAATTCCCTTTTTGGCAACGCAGGCAATCATCTTGCAGCTGTTGCAATAAACATAGCGGTTAGCGGACCTGCACCCGTCACACACGAGCGTCTCCGCCGGCACCCCGAGCCCCGCCGCGATCCTTGCGCGGTGTTCCGGCGTTTCGCGCGCCCCGATGTAAATGAGGCACGACGGGCAGAACAGTCCGCACGCCCCGGCAAGGGATTTATCCGCCTTTGGGGATTTTTGCTGTGATGGTTTCATGATGATTTCCTTTCGATGTTATTCCGGATTTGCAAAGGTGATGTCTGATGGAATTCTCATGAAAGAAAATAAGGTTTCGTGATGTTCTTGTCAATCCAATCAAAACCTTTCCAAAACAATCCGGGCGTTCCCCTGCTTCGCAGGGTCGGCCGTCCTTCCGGTCTCGGGCAAGCCCTCGGGCTGCCACGGCCCCGATATGCCTGACGGCGAGGGCCGGGCAGCACCGCGCTCCAGCGCGGCCTCCAGTCCTGCCTAACGCTTAGCATAAGTCAACTATAATTTTTGTTTTTCCATCAGTGACGCAACAGCGCTCATCTCAGCCAAGAAATTTCTCCAGATGTAAGAACTGATAACAGTCTGGCCATACTTTTTGACTGAGGTGAAGTCTTTGGGAGCTTTCACGAAATGTAGTTGCTTGAGGAGAAAAGTCAAACTAGAGGATATAGTGCGGCACTGAAAAATCGTAGATCAACTTCCGCCGATATAATAATTTCTTCTTCCGCCGTGTAAACTACTTGCTGCAACTGGGGGATCGCCAGCCACCCGGGGTTTCCGTGTACCACAGAAGTATCGGCGCCAAAGAGGGGGTGTGGGTGCGGATCGCCGGCGCGCCTTCGGCTTTTTTTATTCTTGGGGCGCGCCGGAAGCCGCACCCCAGGGGGAGACTTCCCCCTCAATAATTTCTTGCTTTATGGGAAAATATGGAAACAAAAGGATTTAGGAGAAAAATTCCTTAAACTTCTCAAAGCTCCCCTTCTCCTGCGTCTCGGTCTGCGCGAGCTTTTCAAAAAGCTCCTTTGCTTCCTTCGACAGCCTTTCGGGCGTGTGCACGTGCACGCGCACGAGCTGGTCGCCGTGTTCCGGGCTGTGGAGCTCGGGCAGGCCCTTGCCGCGAAGGCGGAAGATTTTCTCAGACTGCGTTCCGGGCGGAATTTTGAGGCTTACCTTTCCGTCAAGCGTGGGCACGGTCTTGGACGCACCGAGCGCGGCTTCGGAAAAGGTGATGTCAATGGAGCACACCACGTCGATGCCGTGGCGCTCGAAGAAATTGTCCGGCTCCTCCTGGATCACCACGATGAGATCGCCCGAAGGCCCTCCGTTCTGGCCCGCGTCTCCCTTGCCGTCCACCGTGATGTAGTTGCCTTCGGAAACGCCGGCCGGGATGTCGACCGACACGGTCGTCTCGGCCGCCTGTCTGCCGCTGCCCGAACACTTCGGGCACGGATCGGTCACGATCTGTCCTTCGCCGCGGCACACCGGACACACCGATTCCTGCACGAGCTGGCCGAAAAAAGAATTCGACACATGCTGCACGCGGCCCGACCCGCCGCAATGTTGGCAGGTTGCGCGCTTGCCGCTCCTCGAGCCACTTCCGCGGCACTCGGTGCACAAATCCTTGCGCTTCACTTTGAGCGTCTTGGTGACGCCGGTTGCTATTTCGGAAAGCTTGAGGTGCAGATGCACCTGGAGATCGTTGCCGCGCGAACCGCCGCCGCGCCGGCCGCCGCCGCGCCTTCTTCCGCCGCCCATGCCGAACAAATCGGAAAAGAACGACGAGTCGCCGCCGAAATCGTTCATGAACGCGCGCAGCGCGTCGGAAAGGTCGAAGCCACCGGGACCGAAACCGCCGAACCCGCCGCCCGCCCCGCCCGCGCCCGGCCCCTCGAACGCGGCAGTGCCGAACTGGTCAAACTGCGAGCGCTTCTTGGGGTCCTTGAGCACCTCGTACGCCTGCGTGGCCTCCTTGAATTTCTCCTCGGCCTCCTTGTCGCCCGGGTTCTTGTCCGGGTGGTATTTCATGGCGAGCTTGCGGTAGGCGCGCTTGATGTCGTCTTCGGAGGCGGATTTGGGGACGCCGAGGACTTCGTAGAAGTCGCGCAAGGCCATAGATGATTTCTCTATTTGGAAAATTTTTTATCGAGTGTACTGATTATCGGAAAAATCCAAATATCGTGACTGGGCATTTTTACGCGGGCAAATGTCCGGAGGTAAATATGAAACCAGTTTATAAATGAATCAATCAAGAAAACTTTTTATAATGGATAAAACTCATCTTTGCCTATCTTTATGGCCTTTAACAACCCTCCGATGAAAGCCTCCCTTTGGCGGATACAATAAGCATTTTGTCATTTCATTCCGCAAGGGCAAGGTAATGGTGCTTCGCACCTTTTATTATAACATTTGCCCTTTCCTTGCCGGTTCTAAGCTCAATCCGAGCTGCGCCAGCTCGCTCTTCGGGCGAGGCCCTTCCATATCTTGAATTTTATTTTTCAAAATATCCCGTGCGTCAAGAATGCCTTTTACTTGTCATCCACCACCGTAAAATCCGCATCCACCGGCCCTTCACCGTCCTTCTTGCCGTCCTTCTTCTGCCCATCCGACGGCCCCTGCTGCGGCCCGGGTCCCGCCTGACCCTGCGGCCCTGCTCCCGGCTGGCCCTGCGGGCCCGCGTGTTTGTACAACTCCTCGGCCATCTTCTGCGATACCTTGACAAGCGCGTCCATGCTCGACTTGATCGCGGCGATGTCGTCGCCCTTGGCCTTCTTGCGCAAATCGTCGCACGCCGCCTGAATTTTGTTCTTCTCGTCGAGCGGGATCTTGTCGGCGATGTCCGCGAGCGTCTTTTCGGTGGTGTACACGAGCTGGTCGGCCTGGTTCTTCACGTCGATCCTCTCGCGCTCCTGCTTGTCGCGCTCCACGTTGGCCTCGGCCTCGCGCACCATCTTCTTGATTTCCGATTCCGAAAGCCCGCTCGACGATTCGATGCGGATCTGCTGTTCCTTGCCGGTGCCCAGGTCCTTGGCGTTTACTTTGAGGATGCCGTTGGCGTCGATGTCGAAGCTGACCTCGATCTGCGGCACGCCGCGCGGCGCCAGCGGGATGCCCACGAGGTCGAACTTGCCCAGCAGCCGGTTGTGTCCCGCGAGCTCGCGCTCGCCTTGGTACACCATGATCGAGACCGCGGGCTGGTTGTCGGACGCGGTCGAGAAGATCTGGCTTTTCTTCGTGGGAATCGTGGTGTTGCGCTCGATGAGCTTGGTCATCACGCCGCCCAGCGTCTCGATGCCCAAGGATAGCGGCGTCACGTCGAGCAGCAGGATGTCTTTCACGGTCTCGTCGCCGCCCAGGATCGCGCCCTGGATGGCGGCGCCCACGGCGACCACCTCGTCCGGGTTCACGCTCTTGTTCGGCACCTTGCTGAAAATTTCCTCAACTTTTTTCTGCACCGCGGGCGTGCGCGTCTGGCCGCCTACGAGGATGACCTCGTCGATGTCCTCGAGCTTTACCTTCGCGTCGGCGATGGCCTTGCGGCACGGCTCCACCGTGCGCTCCACGAGGAACGCGGTGAGCTGGTCGAACTTGGCGCGGGTGAGGTTCATGTCGAGGTGCTTGGGGCCGGATGCGTCCGCCGTGATGAACGGCAGGTTGATGTTCACCTGCATCTGGCTCGACAGCTCGCGCTTGGCCTTCTCGGCCGCCTCCTTGAGCCGCTGCAGCGCCATGCGGTCCTTGCGCAGGTCGATGCCCTGCGTCTTCTGGAACTCGTCGGCGATCCAGTCGATGAGCACCTGATCGAAGTCATCGCCGCCCAGGTGGGTGTCGCCGTTAGTCGAGCGAACCTCGAACACGCCTTCGCCGATGTCAAGAATTGAGATGTCGAAGGTGCCGCCGCCCAGGTCGTACACCGCGATGGTCTCGTTTTTCTTTTTGTCAAGACCGTAGGCAAGCGACGCGGCCGTCGGCTCGTTGATGATGCGCTTCACGTCGAGTCCCGCGATGCGGCCCGCGTCCTTGGTGGCCTGGCGCTGCGAGTCGTTGAAATACGCCGGAACGGTGATCACCGCTTCCTTCACTTCCTGGCCCAGATAGTCTTCGGCGGCCTTCTTGAGGTACTGCAGGATCATGGCCGATACTTCCGGCGGGGTGTATTCCTTGCCGCCCGCTTCCACCTTGACAAGCTCGCTGGCGCCGCCGGTCACTTTATACGGCACGCGTTTCTCCTCGTTTTCAACTTCGCTGTGGCGCCGCCCCATGAAACGCTTGATGGAAAACACCGTGTTTTCTGGATTGGTGATCGCCTGCCTGCGTGCGATGGACCCCACGAGCCGCTCGCCCGCCTTGGTGAACCCCACCATCGAGGGCGTGGTGCGCTCGCCTTCGGCGTTCGGGATCACCACCGGTTTTCCCGCCTCCATGATCGCCACGCACGAAAACGTGGTGCCCAAGTCGATTCCAATGATTTTAGCCATAAAAGCTCCTTCTTTTCTCTATCTTTTATTTTTCGTTTTTTTCGGCTCACTATTGCACGGCAATCAGGCCCCTTCAGTGCCTTCTTTCTTTTCCTTATCATTCGGTTCCGATTCGACTTCAAACACAGCCTCGTTTTCCGCCGGAGCGCATGATGCCTTTTCTTTTTTCTCCTGCGCGGGCGCGGGTTTCCCGCTCGAAACGATCACCTTTGAATGTTTGATCACCTTTCCCTTGAGCCGATATCCCTTCTCGCACACCTCGGCGATGTGGTGCTCGGGAATCGTCTCGTGCGGCGTTTTCATCATGGCGTCGTGCAGCTGCGGGTCGAATTCCTGACCCGCCTCGGTGTACACCTCGAGCCCGTGCCGGTGCAGCACGTTGTCGAGTTTCGTAAACACCATTTTCATGCCGTCGATGAAAGGCTTGGCGTCGGCGCCTTCCTTGTGGGCCTTGAACGCGCGCTCGAAATTCTCGCGCACGTCAATGATGTCCTTTATCAGTTTCTCGTTGGCCTGTTCCACGATCTGCTGGTTTTCCTTGAGCGTCCGACGCTTGTAATTGTCGAATTCCGCCATGAGCCTCAGGTATTTGTCGTTGACCGCGCCGACCTGCGATTGCAGCTCGTCGATTTTTTCAAGGTCTTTTTCATGTTCGGTCTTCGGTTTTTCCTCCTGCTTCGGCTTTTGTTCGGCAGACATTTGGGCGGCTGCGGCAGCAGCCTCCGGCGCATTGACCTGGGCGCTTTCATCAGCCTTTTTCTCAGGATGCCCGTGGGGATGACCGAAACCGTGATGATCATGGTCTTTCACCCCGTTTTTATGATTTTGTTTTTGATCTTGTTCCATGATTGTTTCTTTCCGTGCTAACCTCAGTGGTGGGGTGAGGTTACGTGGAATACATCTCCCCCAGCAATCTCGCCGTGTAATCCACCGCGCTCACCAAAAACGGGTACGGCATGCGCTTGGGGCCGATCACGCCGAGGCTGCCCTCCAAATGGCCCACCTGGTACTTGGTCTTGACAACGGAGAACGACTGGAGCTGGCCCTCGGCGTTCTCGCCGCCGATGGAGATCATGACGCCCGATTTGTTCACCTGCTCCTTTTCGAACAGATGGAGCAGGAGTTTTTTCTCCTCAAGAATCTCGATGATCGCGCTCACCTGGCCCTTGGAGAAAAATTCCGGCTGCACCACGATGTTGGTTTCGCCCTCGGTGTATACCTCGTCGGTCTGTTCCGCCTCTATCATCTTCTTGATGGACGGGACAAACAGGCGGATGAGCCCCAGCTCGTACTGCTCCACATTATTGAAAATCTTGTCCTCGTTCTTGAGCATGTCGTCGAGCGTGAGCCCGAAAAACCGCTCGTTGATGACCTGGCACGCGCGCTCGAGACGCTCGGCCGACAGGCCGGTCTTGAGCTCAAGCACCATGGTCTTTACAAATCCGGAATCGATGGTGAGGTGGAGGAGCACGCGCTGCGATTCGATGGGAAAGATGTGCACGTGCCTGAACACGCCCCGGTTGAGCTTCGGCGCGAGGATGATGCCGAGCTGGTGCGTGGCCCGCGACAGAGCCCGCGATGTGGCCTCCATGAGCAGGTGCAGGTCGGAGGGTTCCACTTTGACAAGATAGTCCTTGATCTGCTTCTTCACGTCCTGCGGAAGCTCCATGTATTTCATCATCCGGTCGACATAATAGCGGTATCCCTTGTCGGTGGGGACCCGTCCGGCCGACGTGTGCGGCTGCGAGATGAAGCCGCGTTCCTCGAGGTCGCCCATGATGTTGCGTATCGTCGCGGCCGAGGTGTCGAAATCGGGCTGCTTGGAAAGAAAGCGCGAGCCGGTCGGCGATGCGCTCAGGATGTAATTGCGCACCACGGCCTCAAGCACCTGCTGCTCGCGTTCTGTCAATAATTCTTCATTCATAATTTCCGTGATGACGCCATGGGGAGAATCGCCTCCCCATGGCGAAAACAGGTCGACGGTTTAATACATGTCGCCCATACCGCCCATGCCGCCACCCATGCCGCCGCCGCCCATGCCGGGGGCCGGTTCTTTTTCCTCTTTGGGCTTTTCGGTGACGATGCATTCGGTGGTCAGGATAAGTCCCGCGATGGACGAAGCGTTCTCGAGCGCGGACCGCACCACCTTGGTCGGATCGATGACGCCGGCCGCAAGCAGGTCTTCGTACTTGCAGGTGTAGGCGTTGAACCCGTATCCGCCCTTGTGGCTCCTCACATCGTTGGCGACAACCGAAGGCTCCATGCCGGCGTTCTGGACGATCCAGCGGAGCGGCTCCTCGATCGCCCTGCGGATGATGTCAACGCCGATCTTCTCGTCGCCCTCGGCCTTGAGCGCGTCAAGCGAGGCCGCGGCGCGGATGAGCGCGACGCCGCCGCCCGCCACGATGCCTTCCTCGACCGCGGCGCGGGTCGCGTGCAGCGCGTCTTCCACGCGCGCCTTTTTTTCCTTCATCTCGGTCTCGGTGGCAGCGCCGATGTTGATCACGGCGACGCCGCCGGCCAGCTTGGCCAGCCGCTCCTGCAGCTTCTCCTTGTCGTAGTCCGACGTGGTTTCGTCGATCTGCTTGCGGAGTTGGTTCACCCGGCCCTTGATGTCGTCCTTCTTGCCCGCGCCCTCGATGATGGTGCAGTTCTCTTTGTCAATCGTCACGCGCTTGGCCTTGCCGAGCGAATCCACGGTGGTGTTCTCGAGCTTGAAGCCGGCCTCCTCGGAGATCACGATGCCGCCGGTGAGCACGGCGATGTCCTCGAGCATGGCCTTGCGGCGGTCGCCGAATCCCGGGGCCTTCACGCCGGCCACCTTGAGGGTGCCGCGGAGCTTGTTCACCACGAGCGTGGCGAGCGCCTCGCCTTCGATCTCCTCGGCGATGAGCAGCAGGCTTTTTCCCATCTGCGCGGTTTTTTCGAGCAGAGGAAGCAGGTCCTTCATGGCGCTGATTTTTTTGTCATGGATCAGGATGAAGGGTTCCTCGAGGATGCATTCCATGGTGTCGGAGTTCGTCACGAAATACGGGGAGATGTACCCGCGGTCGAACTGCATTCCCTCCACCACCTCGAGGTTGGTGTCGATGCTCTTGGCCTCTTCGACGGTGATGACGCCGTCCTTACCGACTTTTTCCATTGCGCCGGCAATGAGCTCGCCGATTTCCTGGTCGTTGTTCGCCGATATCGCGGCAACCTGAGAAATTTCCTTCTTTCCGGAAATGGGTTTGGATTGCTTCTTGAGGTCGTCGATGATGGCCTTCACCGCCTTGTCGATGCCGCGCTTCACGGCCATGGCATTGGCGCCCGCGGTAACGGTCTTGATGCCCTGGCGGGCAATGGCCTGTGCGAGAACGGTGGCGGTGGTGGTGCCGTCGCCGGCAACGTCGGAGGTCTTTGACGCGACTTCCTTGACCATCTGCGCGCCCATGTTTTCGAATTTGTCCTCAAGCTCGATTTCCTTGGCAACGGTCACGCCGTCCTTGGTGACCGTGGGCGAGCCGAAGCTTTTATCAAGGACAACATTGCGGCCGCGAGGGCCGAGGGTCGTCTTGACCGCGTTGGCAAGCACGTCAACGCCCTTGAGCAGACGTTCCCTTGCCACAACATCAAATGCCAATTGCTTTGCTGACATAGTGCGTTCTCCTGTTTGTTGTAAGTATTATTGGTTTTTGTTTTTTTGTCTATGAGTGTCTTTGGGTGCATTTTAGATGATTGCGAGAACGTCGCTCTCTTTTACAATAAGATATTCCTGGCCGTCAACGGTGACCTCGGTTCCGGAATACTTTCCGTACAGGACCTTGTCGCCTTTCTTGAGCTCCATGGCGATTTTCTGGCCGTTGTCAGAAATTTTACCGGGGCCCACGGCAACAACCTCGCCTTTCTGGGGCTTTTCCTTGGCATTGTCCGGGATGATGATTCCGCCCTTTGTTTTTTCTTCAGCCTCAAGGGGCTTTACAAGAATCCGGTCGGCTAATGGCTTAACGTTCATAACAACTCCTCCTTGGTAGTGTTGAATTTTTGAATATAATACGGATTAAACGGGAAATTATTAGCACTCTTTGGGATTGAGTGCTAACAAATATAACACAATATGAAAAGGATGTCAAGCGATTGGCAGAAAGATTTTTTGTTTCTTTTGGAAGGATGGCTTTTTAAAAAGTCTTGGCGATAAAAATAAGAGGACGCTTTGCAAAGTAAATCATTGACAAGTGATAATTCGCTTCGTTCGACTTCCTCAATCAATCTAATAAATGTTATCATCGAAAAAAAATGGATGGGTATAACAATAACAATGATTTGTCCCCTGTGAATTGTTTCATCCCTGAGAATTATAAATTTCCATGATTTTTATCCTGGAAAGAAAATTATCCTCTAGTATGTTATAACTTCATGGCACACAATATATTGTGGATTTTCCATAATTTCAGTTCCCGTATCGACTTGTGGAAAAAGCTGAATAAAAAAAGACTTGATTTTATTGCGTTAACAAATATATTCTATTAATTGATAAAGAGATAACTCACTTGCTTAATCCTGTTGTTCATGTTAAGCCGATATCGAGGGGAAAAATAAGAAGATCAACTTCTAACAGAGAGTATGTCGCATGGGAAACGTAACAAAAAAAGATCTTGTTGAAAAGATTTCTGACAGAACCGGCCTTACCCAGGTGGATACCAAGATCGTGGTGGAAAGCCTACTGGAAGCCGTTTCAAAGGCGCTGCAGCAGGGCAGAAATATCGAAATACGCGGATTCGGCAGGTTCAAAATCAAAGAGAGAAGGGCAAGAAGCGCGCGCAATCCCCGCACTAATGAACATATTCAGGTGAAAGCCGGGTTCAAACCGGTGTTCGAGGCTTCAAAAGAACTCAGAAAACGGGTTAATGACAGCTATTGGGTAAAAAACCCTCAGCAGGAATCCCCGGCGCCACCGGCGGCCTGAAATTCTGCCCCAAATAATCAGATAAAAAAAAGCGCATTGAAATGCGCTTTTTTTTTTCGGTGAAGCCCTCTTTAACAATTGAAGAACCCCACCCCACCGGGCTGTGCCATTCGAAATAAATTTAAGAATGCATGAAATATTGGTAGCGCTTGACTTTCGTCTCCAGGCCCATTTTTTTCAGCGTCGTCTGCAATTCCGAGCGGCCGATCGATGCGCCGCCAAAATCGCTGTCTGAAAGCCGCTTGCGGATCGTCGTATCGTCCGCGAGAGGATTTTCGAATATCGCCAGGCGTATCCTGTCTTCAAGCTGAAGCCCGGCCGGATTGCTTCTGAGCAGCTCGCTGCGCTTTTTTTTCTGAGCGTCGCCGACCTGATCTGCCGACGGCGCCGCCTGCTGGGCACCCACTTCAATATTTTTTGTGTCGCTGAAAGCGGGGTGTGATTGTCCGGCGGCGGAAATCTCCTCGATTACCTCCTGCGCCTTCGGCTGCTCGGGCGGTCGCGCCGTTTCAACTGGGGGCGTCTGCTCTTTGGGAGGTGTGATGGCGGTATCGGTTGCGGGAGGCGAAGCGGCGCCTTCAACGCGCACGTCCGTGTCGGACAACGGCTCGCCGCCGGATGCCTGCACCACGGGCGATTCTTCCTGCGAGGATTCCTGCGCGGGCTCAGGTGAAAACGAGATGGTGTATGCGCCTACGGTCACCTTATCGCCCTCCGAGATAAAGGCGCTCGTGACGCGGATGTCGTTGATATAGGTGCCGTTGAGCGACCCGAGGTCCGAGATGCTCCATCCGTCACGCGCCAATTCGATGCGCACGTGGTTGCGCGAGACGGCCTTGCTCGCAATGGATATTGTGTTGGTCCGGGACCTGCCGATGGTTATCACGGTCTTCTTGACAACGTAGGTGCCCAGCACCTTGTTATTGACCGATATGGTGAAGGTTGGCATAAGGTGATTCCCCGGAACCTGATTCTTATAATATAATTATTACCGTGCGGCCGTGTCTGCCGACCACAAGGAAACGGCGGCTTTTTTCAAATCGTTGTACCAGGCGCGCAATTCGTCGGGAGAAACACGGATCGCCGCGGCGACCTTCTCTATGGGTTCGCCGCACTCCACCCGCGCAATGGCGTTCCATCGCTGCTTGGGCGTGAGCCTCTGCGCCTTTGCCGCCTCGCCCTCCCCGGCTTTCGCCTCCTGGCCCTTTCCCGCTTCAACGGCCTTCACCGGAACGGTCGCCCCTCCCTCATCAGCGGAGACAGCGATTTTCCCTCCCTCACGCACCGCCTTCAGTATCTTTTCGAGTTTCGGCCCCAGGGGATTTTTCTCATCGTAGCCGCGGGAGGAAAACCGTATGACGCCCATGGTATCGATCACAAACAGTGCGGGAAGCGATTTGACGCCGTAACGTTCCGACGTCTTGGTGTAGGGATCGAGCAACACCTGCACGGTATAGTTCTTTTCCTTGACAAAAGGCTCAACGACGGCCGATCCCTCCTTGTCGATGCTGATGCACAGGACAAGGACGTTGTCCTTCTTGTGCTTTTCGATGAACGCCTGAAGCTCCGGGATTTCCTTCTGGCACGGTTTGCAGTAGGTGGCCCAGAAGCTCAGGATAACCGTGTGCCGGATTTTGTTGAGATACGGCTTCGACAGCGTTTCGCCGGAGTAGGTGGAAAGCGAAACCCGGTCGCCCGAAAGGGACGGGAGAGAGAAACTCGGGGCGGCCGTTCCGGCCGGAAGAAGTTTTCCCTCGTCGGCGTTCTCCGCGAACGCCGAGAAGCCTACCGCTGCCGCAAAGATAATCATGAAAATCCGCTTCATACCGCACTCCCTTTCTGTGCAACCTTATTCCTGTTTTCCAATTTCCTCGGCGCGCGCCGCGGCCTCGGTGACGGCCTTGATGACGGAATACTTGAATTTGTTTTCCTCGAGCGCCATGAGCCCGCGCACCGTGGTGCCGCCGGGAGACATGACCGCAGACTTGAGCGCGGCCGGCGTCTCCTGCCGTTCCTGCACCATGCGTGCGGCGCCGACCACGGTCTGCACCGCGCAGTCCTTTGCAACCGCATAGGAAAGCCCGGCCGCAACCCCTCCTTCGATGAGCGCCTCGATGAAAAGATAAACGTACGCGGGGCCGCTCCCGGAGAGCCCGGTTACCGCGTTCATGAGCTTTTCGGGAACGGCGACCACCCTGCCGAACGCGCCGAGAATGCGCTCAGTCGTTGCTTTATCGGAATCACGGCAGCGGCCGCCGCAGCAATAGGCCGACATCGCCTCGCCCACCAGGGCGGGCGTGTTGGGCATCACCCTGCACACGCGCGCGTGCGCGGGCAAAAGTTTTTCGAGCTTCGCAATGCCGATGCCGGCGGCGATTGAAATGAAAAGCGGATCATCGGCCCCGGCCTGAAAGCCCGAAAACGCCTTGAGCGCGTCGGCCATGTCCTGCGGCTTCACCGCGATCACCACGGCGTCGGGCTTGTTTTCATCGAGGATCCACTCGTCGGGCGAAACCACGAGCGCCTCGTCGGGGAGGTGCTTGAGCACCGCATCGCTCTTGTCAAAGGCGATAATTGAAACGTCGTCGTACTTCTTGAGCAGGCCGGCGACGATCGCCCGGCCCATGTTGCCGCAACCCAAAACCGCGATTCGCATGCGTGACTCCGTTGTTGAAAAAACGTGAATGCATATATGCGCCAATGCGTTTCCGCTTCTACGGGTCCACGCATTCACGCATATGCGACTCAGCTCTTCATCGATTCCAGAAAATCCTTGTTCGTCTTTGTCCCGCTTATTTTCTCGTTGAGGAACTCCATCATCTCCACCGGCGTCATGGTGGCAAGGAACTTGCGCAGGATCCACATGCGGTTGAGTTCCTCTTTGGAAAGGAGCAGCTCCTCCTTGCGCGTGCCCGACTTCATGAGGTCGATGGCCGGGTAGATGCGCCGGTCGGCGATCTTCCGGTCGAGCACGAGCTCCATGTTGCCCGTACCCTTGAACTCCTCGAATATCACCTCATCCATGCGGCTGCCGGTCTCGATGAGCGCGGTCGCGATGATGGTGAGGCTGCCGCCGTTGTCGATGTTGCGCGCCGCGCCGAAGAACCGTTTCGGTTTGTAAAGCGCCTGCGAGTCCACACCGCCCGAAAGGATGCGCCCCGAGTGCGGCGCCACGGTGTTGTGCGCGCGCGCGAGCCGCGTGATGGAGTCGAGGAGGATCACCACGTCCTTGTTGTGCTCCACGAGGCGCTTGGCGCGCTCGATGGCCATTTCGGCCACCACCACGTGGCGCTCGGCCGGTTCGTCGAACGTGGAGCTGATCACTTCGGCCTTTACGGAGCGCGACATGTCGGTGACCTCTTCGGGCCGCTCGTCGATGAGCAGCACGATGAGCACCGCCTCCGGGTGGTTGGTGGAGATCGCGTTGGCGATGTTCTTGAGCAGCACGGTCTTTCCCGTGCGCGGCGGCGCGACGATCAGGCCGCGCTGCCCCTTGCCGATGGGCGTCGCCAGGTTCATGATGCGCGTTGAAATTTCCTTTGCGTCGTGCTCGAGGTTGAAGCGCTGGTTGGGGAACAGCGGCGTGAGGTCGTCGAAGTTGATCTTCTTCTTGCATTCCTCCGGGTCCTCGAAATTGACCATCTCCACGCGGAGCAGCGCGAAATACCGCTCGGAATCCTTGGGCGGCCTCACCTGGCCCGACACCGTGTCGCCCGTTTTAAGGTAAAACCGCTTGATCTGCGACGGCGACACGTAGATGTCGTCCGGCCCGGACAGATAGCTGTTGAGCGGCGAACGCAGGAACCCGAACCCGTCCGGCATGATTTCGAGCACGCCCTCGGCGAACATCTGCCCGTTCTGGGCCGCCTGCGCCTGGAGGATTTTAAAGATGAGTTCCTGCCTGCGGAGATTGCGGTGATCCCCGATGCTGAGACTGATGGCCAGATCGTAGAGATCGGTCATGGCCTTTGTTTTTAAATCGGCAACGTTCATCGAAACACCTCAATGAAAGAAAAAATGAATGGAATAATGACACAACGGCGCCCGCGAGGGCCGCCGAAAAAAAATCCGTATTTGTTCTGAAGAGCAGTTTTCAAATTTATAACGGCCGGTACGAATTGCGGCACGCGGGCCGGGCCATCACCAGCGCTTCTTTTTATGTCAATGAAGAACGACAACGGTGCTGGAAACAGATCCGAATTTCGTTTTGGATTTCCGCAAAAAAGAAGGCTTCACTACCCGGTATCACTTGGTAAAAATCACGCTTCTGTTATTTGAAATTCCATTTTTTGGAGATTGTATGTATCGAAAATTTTTCGAGATTGGATGTATCGGCTGATTTGGTATCGTGTGAGGCTTAAAACAGGATAAACCGATTTTTCGCACTCCGTTATAGTACAAATATGCAGTATTCCGGCTGAATTGTCAAGTGATTTTTAATTTTCCCTCTATTTTTTTTCGATTTATCGAACCTGAAAAATCTTCCCGATGATTCTATTGGAAGCAGATTGCCCGGCGATGAGATAGCATCCCGATGACTGTAAAGCGTTGCCATCCCCATTGGCCTGTTTTGCATATCGCTTGTCCCCCATCCGTTGGCCGAGGAGATTCATCATCTGGATTCGGCATCCGATATTTTCCCCGTACGCGACGGTGTACGGATGAGGAAACGGGCGCGCCGCCATGGTGCCTGCAAATGCGGCATTCACCACCGCGCCGTAGGAATCCCCTCGTGTCAGGCCGTCGAGCCAAAGAATGTTGGTGATGGTGGTCTGCTTGGAGCGGTAGAAGCCGTGCTTCCAGTAATGGTTGCCCACGCCGCCGAGGCTCGATTTGTACTGCAGCGTGGGAACATTGACAAGCGCAAGCACCTGGGAAAAATCCGCCTGGCCCTCGTCGCGGCGCCACGCCGTCACCGAGCCGGTGAAATCCTTTGCGAATTTGGTCTGCAGCACAAGGTCCACCCAATGCCCGAGATCAAGTCCGCTGCTGCTCAGGGGATACGATTTCCACCGGAGCGACTTGCCCGCGGAATCCAGGTCGCCGCTGTTCAGATCGACGCTGAACCGGTCTTGCACGCTCACCGCGACCGACGGCGACGCGGCAAGCACGTCGGGCCCGTGAAGCTGAAAAATAATGGCCCACGCGCCATCCGCATCGGCGGCCGGCGCCTGCCAGGACGTGTCGAGCCGCACGCTGAAGGCATAAAATTGCGTGCCGCTCGCCTCGGCCTCATACATGGCCGTGCCCGCCGCGTCCGACATGACCAGGACTTCGGCGCGCTCGCCTGACGAATTGATCGGGTCGTCGCCCGGCCGCACCTCAACGCGAGCGGCATACTGTCCTTGACGCACAGGACTCGTCACCCGCAGGAACCGGTCGGCGGCCATGGACTGGAGATATTTCCAGTTGCCGGCGCCGGTGATGCCGTTTTCCCAGTCGCCGGAGAAGGAGACGGTTTGGGAGAAGGTAAAAGGGACGATGCAGATAATGGTAAGTAATGACGCAAAGAAACCATGAAGAATTTTTCGCATTGATACTCCTAAAGACGATTCACTTTTTAAATTTTTCTCTTCTCGGATACCAAACAGCAATTTTTTTATATCTTTGGTAATTTCAAAAGGCTCCCAATATAATGTTTCATAGCAGCCACAGGAGATAGTACCGCAACGGCGCCCCAGGGGCCACAAGACGAATATTAGCCTGGATTTTTTAAATAAAAGTAGTTGGAAGTTGAAGGTTGGATGTAACGTTTAAGACAAAGCTTTTTTCTTTTTCAACCCCAAACTATTATTCCGGAGAGCACAAAAAACTTTACTCATGAACCTGAAACCGACCGTTCGCCCTGAGCCTCTCGAAGGGCGGAATCCTCGGAACGCTCATGGCTCGACAAGCTCACCGCGAACTGAAAGTTTAAAGTATTTCATGCTCCACGTAGTGACTATCTATCTTCTCTGAGTCTTCCGTATCTCTTTGGTGATTTTTCTTTAACTATCTTATTTTTTTTCTCTGCGCCCTCCGCGTCCCTGCGGCGAATTTATAATTAGGTCAAACTATTGCACCCTCAGCACCAGCCCCTTGAGATACTCACCCTCCCGATGCGCTATATTGAACGGATGGTCTTCCCCTGCGGAAAGCACGTGCAGCACCTGCACGAATCGGCCCGAATCGGCGGCCGCGGCGAAAACGATCTGCCGGAACAGTGTGGGATCGACCGCGTTGGAGCAGGAAAAAGTGAAAACGATTCCGCCGGCGGCGCTTTTTTTGAACGCAAGCAGGTTGATGTCCTTGTAACCGCGCGCAGCGGCGTCAACCTCGCCCTTGTGCCTTGCGAATTTCGGCGGATCGAGCACGATGCAGTCGAACGAGCGGTCGGTCTTGCGGAGCCAGTCGAACACGTCGGCTTTAACGGTTTCGTATTTTCCGTTGTCAATGTCGTTGAGGCCGCAGTTGGCCCGCGCAGCGGCGAGGGCATCATCCGATGTGTCAACGAGCACGCCGGAGCGGCCGCCGGCGCAGAGCCCGTACACCGAAAACCCTCCGCTGTAGCAGAAGCAGTCGCAGACGGTCTTCCCTGCCGCGTAAGATTTGAAAAGCCTCCGGTTGTCGCGCTGGTCAAGGAAGAAACCGGTTTTCTGGCCGGTCGTAATGTCCGCGTTGAACCTGAGGCCGTTTTCCCGCACGACAAGCGGCGAGGGGATCGTCCCGCTCAGGAGCCCGCCTGCCCCGGGCAGGCCTTCCCGCTGCCGCGCGTCCGCGTCCGAGCGCTCGCAGATGAACGCGGGCGACAGGTTCCTGGCGAGGCATTCGAGAATGGCGGGCCGCAGCCGCTCCATGCCCGCGGCCTGAATCTGGATGCAGAGCCCGGTTGCGTATTTGTCAACAATCAGTCCGGGCAGGCGGTCGCCTTCCGAATTGACAAGCCGGCACGAGTCGGTGGCACCGTCAAGGAGGGCGGCCCGCCGCGCCGCGGCCCCGGTGATGCGGCGGCACAGCTCGGTGCCGTCGAAACGGCCATTCCTGTTCGTCAGCATCCGCACGCGGATCGCTGAATACGGGTTGTAAAACCCGGTTCCCAGCGGTTCGCCGGAAGATGATTTGACGGAGCATATTTCACCCGGCTCCCCCTCGTCTTCAACGCGGGCGATGGCGCCGGAAAACACCCACGGGTGCCCCATGCGCAGCGGTTTGTCTTTTTCTTTTTTCAGATGGATTACCATCATGCAAGTTGATCCTGCTTCATTAAATAATTCACTGCGGAGAGGACGGAGAAAACATACAGTGGGAAGTTGGAGGTTGAAAGCAACGACACGAACGAAACACGTTTGGCTTTCAACTTCCGCTTTAAACTAATTGCCTTCTCTGTGTCCTCTGTGTCTCTGTGGCAAATTTTTCCTGGCGTTCTTTGCGAGAAAATGTTTTATCTCGGCGGAATAAACATGTTCCGCAGCTTGTGAAACGCCGCGCCGGGTCTGCGCAGCGCCTTCAAAATCACCTTCGGATTCAACACATTGCTCATAAACAGGGTGCGGTTGACTTTGTCCCTATAACGCTTTATGTCCGCCGCCGTCGAACGGCGGAGCTTCATGGGCATGCGGCCGAGCAGGCTGTTTTCGGCGTTGTCATACTCCTCGTAGCTTTTCACGTTAAGGAGGTCGTGCTCTTTTGCATAGGTAAAGAGGTCGTTGCCCGGAAACGGCGTCGTGGTGCACACGGTCCAGCTGCGGGGCTTGATTTTCCTGAGCAGCCTGTGGGTCAGTTCCATGTCTTGGGGCGTTTCGTCGGGCGCGCCCAGCATGATGAACGCGTGCGGCAGAATGCCGAGCTTGTGGCACCAGGCGAACACCTGCTCGGCCTGTTCCGGGTTGGCGTGCTTGCGGTAAAACTCCAGCACCGCCGGCGACCCGCTCTCAACGCCGAAGCCGAGCTGTTTGCACCCCAGCGATTTCATCATTTCGAGTTTTTCCCAGGTGACCGTGTCGACGCGGGAATTTGCCTGCCATCGCACCGACATGTTTTTTCTCGCGAGCGCGGCGCCGAATTCCCTGAACCACTCCATGGGCATGGCCGTGAACGTGTCGTCCTTGAAACTCACCTCTTTTTGCCCGACGACGCTAAACGCGTGTTCCATTTCGTCAACCACGTTGGCCGCGGAGCGTCGCCGCACCGCGGCGCCGAACAGCCCGTCGAGCATGGGCTTGCAGTACAGGCACCTGAACGGGCACCCGCGGCTGGCGATCATGCCGATGGTGGGATAACGCGAATAGTCGATGAGGTCGCGGGCCGGGAACGCCAGCGAATCCAAGTTGGCGATAAATGCCGGACGGGGATTGACTTTCGTTTCATTGTTGATTTTGCACGCGATTCCCGGGCATTCCCTCGGCCGCCCCTGCGCAAGCTGGGAAACGAATTCGCTGATGATTGCTTCGCCCTCGCCCAGAACGGCGTAATCGAATCCTGATGCCAGCGCCTCGGCCGCCGACATGGTCGCGTGCGGCCCGCCGATGACCACGGGCCTTCCCGGCGCAACGCGCTTGACATACGCAAGAATCTCCATGGCCTTTCCGAACAGCGGCGTCGTGGAGGACATTCCCACCCAGTCGGCCTTGGCAAGCGCTGCGTCCATGTGGCCGAGCCCTTTTGCAAAGCTCAGGTCAAACACCGTCACGCTGTGGCCCAGCGACCGGAGCGTCGCTGCGATGTACAGGAGGCCCAGGGGCTCTTCGAGGCCGCCGGCCATGCGGGTTTTGTAGCGGGGGTAAATGAGGACGATGTTCATGGTGCTGGCAGATATTTTCCGGATATGATCCGACACTTCATTTTATTGTCACTCCCGCGAAAGCGGGAGTCCATCTTGCCCATCTCGGAATTTTAACATGGATTCCCGCTTTTGCGGGAATGACATTGATATATCGTACTTGTCAATCTTCCACAATATATAACCAAATAAAATATTATTCGAATAGCGCCACCGTATCCTTGATCATCTCCGACACCGTGGGATGCGGAAATACGACCTTCAAAACATCCTCCACCGTCATCCCGTGCTCAATGATCATCGCCGCGCCGAAAATCAACTCTGAACAATGATCGCCCACCATGTGCATGCCGACAAGCTTTCTACTCGTTTCGTCAATCACGGCCTTGACCAGGCCGCGGCCGCCGTCGGTCTCGGCGGTGTAGCGGCTGTTGTACCCCATGGGAAGCTTGGCCTCCTTTGCCAAAATGCCCTGGCCGGCGGCCTCTTCTTTTGTCAAGCCAACGCCCGCCGCCTCGGGGTGGGTGTAGATGACGGACGGGATGGCCCGGTAATTCACCCGCGCCTCTTTTCCGAGCATGTCGCTCACGCATGCCTGCGCCTCGTGATAGGCGGTGTGCGCGAGCATGGACTTGCCGTTCACGTCGCCGGCCGCCCAAACGCCGCTCACGTTGGTCCTGCCTTTTTCGTCGGTGACGATCGCGCCTTTCTCAACCTTGACGCCCAAAGTCTCCAGACCGAAACCGGCGGTAACAGGCCTGCGGCCCACGCTGAGCAGAACGAGGTCCGCTTCTGCCGTCTGCGATGTGCCGTTGCTTTCAAATTTCACCGCGTGATTTTCTACGGAAGCCACCGTTGAACCGAGGTGGAACACGATGCCTTTTTTTTCAAGCTCCCGCTTGAGCGCCTGGCTTATGTCTTTGTCAATTGGGCCGCCAATCTGCGGCAGCATTTCAACCACCGTGACGCGGCTTCCCGCCTCGGCGAAGAACGTGGCGAATTCCAGGCCGATCGCGCCGGCGCCGATGACGACGAGCGATTTTGGCACCGAGGAAACGGTGAGGATTTCCCTGCTTGTCAAGACAAAGTCCTGATTCATGCCGGGAAGACCGAGCCTTATGGCGTCCGAGCCGGTGCAGACGAGCAGCCGCTTCGCCTCGAATTCCTTTTCGAGCACCGAGACCCTGAACCCTTCGCTCCGCTTTCCCCTGATGACGGCGGTTCCCGCAACGGTTTCCACGCTGCATTTCTTTAATGTAAAGCCGATGGCGTTGCGCTGCGATTCCACGATTTTCTGCCTGTGCGCCGTGAGCGCGGCAAGATCAAGGGCGGCCCCGTCCGCGGTCACGCCGAAATTCCGCGACGACAGCGCCGACGTGTAAAGCCCGGCGCTGTACAGCATGGTCTTGGACGGAACGCACCCCTCGTTGAGACAGACGCCGCCGATGCGGCTTTTTTCAACAAGGAGCGTTGATAGCCCGGCCTTGCCCGCCTGTTCGGCCGCGAAATATCCCGCGGGCCCGCCGCCGATGACAATAAGATCGTGCATTCTTTATCTCCGGATCATGGAAACAGGTGTTTTGTCACTCAAAAATATAGCCCACCTTGCGGGACTGAGTCAAGGTCAATTACGCTCCGTGTGCGCCTGTGTTAAAAAAAGCGGAAGGTACTCTGCCTTCCGCTTGTCCCCGGCCGGGAAAATACCAAACAGCGATCTTTATTGCTCGTCAACTTGTATCGTGACCACCGTGGACTTGTTGGTGGTCTTGTTCGTGATGGTGAGCGTCGCACCGCCGTTGCCGGTGAAATCGACGTCATAGGTGCGGTGCGGGAAATCCACCGCCACGGTGCCGCTGCGCGGGAACTGCCATTTTCCGTCTGTAAAGGCGCGCGTCACGTTGGTGATGGTGCCCGTCGCCACCTGGTCGCCGTCGTAGGTCCCGGTGATGGTGCCGTTCTTCACGTGTGTGGTGTCGGGCGTGAGGTTGATCACGGAATTCATCACCACCCTGATGTCAAGCTCGGTGCCGCCCTTGGTGTTCGTCACGTTACGGACATGGCTTATGGTCTTGCAGGTCGCCAGCGACGGAAACTGGAGCGATGCGCCGGTGGCGTCCTTGAAAATCACCGTGTCGACGCGCACGCGCTGGTAACCGTCTGAGCCGACCACCGTCGCGGTGCGGATGTACCCGCCGATGGTTGCGTCCCAGTGGTACGGGTTGATGGTCAGGTCGTAATACACTGTGTCGGCCGTTGCCGCGGTCTTGGCAAGTCCCTTGCCGAGGATCATGCCGCTCGAGTTCGAGCTCATGTTCGCCACTTCCTGCGAAGCCATGCGCGCGAACTCGTCGCTCAGCGAATTGTTCAGGCCGCACCCAGGAATCAAGAGCCCCGTACTCGCGATAAGGGCACACAGACAGACGCTGAGAGCGGTGGATGATTTTTTCATAAAACCTCCTTTGGATTGTTGGTTGCTGAATGATGAGACGGTTTTCAGGCGATCGTTGCTTCCCCTATTATACCATGAAATCAGTATTTTTTCATCAGGATTACTTCCTGAAAAAGAGAGACGGGTGTTGTACCGGATTGATCGTGGGGCGATGCACGCACGGGGGAAAAGAATCGTCGAAGAGGCCGGAATAATAAGATCTCTACGCTCGCCCGGTTTCGATCCATTGTTTGTCAGCCAATACCACCGATGTCTCTATTTGACGGTCCGGAATCGTCCAGTATTTTCTCAACAGTCTGTTTTTCGTTTCCTCATCAACGGGCGTGAACCCGTGTTTTTGGTAAAATGAGATAGCCCATGTCGCGGCCTTCCATGTTCCCATGAGCACGGGCCTGCCGGTCTTTTTTACGAGAAACGCCAGTAATTTTCCGCCGATCCCCTTCCTCTGGAACCGCGTGAGCACGTACGCGTGCCGGATGAGCGTGACGTCCTTCACGTCCTGGATTCCCATCACGCCGGCGAGCGTTCCGTTTTCAGAACAGCCGTAAAACTCCACGCCCCTGCCGATTTCCAATTTCAGGTGTTCGCGGGACATGTACGGATCATGCCAGCAGTCTTCGGGAATGGCGCCTTTGTACGCCCAGGCCGCGTCGTTGATAATGCGGAACATTGCGTCGAAATCAGCGGGGGTGCACGGGATGATCATGGGCCGGAATAAAGTCGGTTATTTGTTCACCATCGCGTTGAAATTCGCGATGATCTTTGCCGCGGTATCCTCGGGCCGCATGGTCTTGGTGGCGGAAGCCACCGCGCTCACGTCTTCCCTCCGGGGATTCCATTGCTCACCGTAAATGTCGCAGATGAGAAGGCTCGACTGCTGGCCGATGCCCTCCTGCGACCGGACGAATTTTTCTGCCGTCTCGGTAAGCTTTGCGGCGGCGACCGCGTTGAACAGGATCACCGCCCGGTAATTGCGGCGCTCCCGGTCGTTGAGCGTCCTGATGCTGATGATGGTCACCCCGTAGCCCCGGGCCGTGAGGCTGTCCTTGACAATTGCGGAAACGGCCTTTTCCATGTAGCTTTTACCCATGGCGATGAGCACTTGTTTGGGGAGCGTGTCCGGTTTCAAGGAATCGGTCTGCGCAAGGCAGGCGCCGCAGCATACCGCCGCGATAAATGCGGATAAGCGAAAAACCCGATTCATGTATCCTCCCTACTTTGATGCGCCCTTTTTGCCCGCCGGCTGTTTCTGGGACGGCACCGGCGCCGGGCCACCCTTGGCCATCCGGAGCGCGGCAAGGATCGCCCCGACGGCGCCGAGCGCGGCGATGAGCGAACTGAAGAAGATGCTTGAGTTTGATTTTTTGAAAAACCAGGCGTGCCCCGGATGCTTTTCATAATAATACACGGTGACGTACTGGGAGCTGTACCCGGCGCCCGGCATAGCGACTCTTTTCGTATACTCTTTGCCGTCCACCGTGTAACGTACTACGTCGTATTCCCGGTCTATGGTCTGCTTCCGCGACGCGAACTCTTTTTTCGTAAAGGTATCGACAATTTTCCCTGATGTCATTTTGACGGTCTTGTTCAGGTTCGCAAACGCCACGATACCCGCGCCGCCCGCAAGCATGACAACGAGGGAAATGATCAGGAGCCATAAGGCAACGGATGACTTTTTTACCGGCTGTTCCGGCTGTTTCATGGGGTGTCCTTCCGTGAAAAAGTGTGTTGGTAAAAATAAATGCCGCCATTGCAGGCGCAGGTGAACAAAAACGGTCTGTTAAAACATGAGATGGCGGATGGCGAGCACCGGATGACGCAGCAACATGCGCGGCCCGCTGTACTGCATCACCCTGCGGATCAGGTCGCGGTATTCCGGTTTGTAGCAATGCGCAGGGCATTTTCTGCAGGCGGTTTTTTTCTCGCCGTACTTGCACCGGTCGAGGCGTTCAAGGGCGTATGCCGCAAGAGCATTGCATTGATTGCAAAGGTTCGATGTTGACACATGATGATGACCTCTACAGAACATGCGTATCATGACCTTGATGGTTTTGGTTTCCCGAATGATCTTTGATTTCCTTTTTTCCATGATCATTTGTTCCCGATCGGCCTGTTATGGCAGAGAAAATACATGGCTGACTGATATGATAAAAAACAAGCGCAACAAGAGCCACGGCGCATTTGCGCTTTCAATCCGTCGGTAATGGAATTTATTTTGAAAAGTCATTTCACGCCCCTCTCACCTTTTCGATGAACGGGTATCCTTATGAAATTTTCAGAACTCGCGGTCCGTTTTATCGCGGGCGGATCGCTCGTGGTCGCCGTCTCTCTGTTTGCAAAAGCGAAAAATCCCGTGCTCGCCGGCCTTTTCATGCTCTTCCCGGTTATCACCCTGGTAGGATTTTATTTCATCGGCTCGGCCGCCGATAGCGCCGGCCTCAGGAAAATCGCCCTGTTTTCCATGGCCGCGCTGCCCGCGACGCTTGTTTTTCTGGCGTCTTTCTATGTGCTGATCGGTTCGATGGCGCTGAGGCCGTGTTTGCTCTTGTCAACACTCGCCTGGTGTGCGGCGGCGGCGGTGGTGCTGCTCATCAACCATTTCATTCTCCGGATCGGATTTTAAAAGATAAAAAGCAAAAGGACCCGGAAATCCGGGTCCTTTTTGGGTCCGCAGGAAATCATACTGCCGCCGTCACTCCCGCAGCGAATCCACGCTCACCTGGGTGTACAGCCCGTCTTCCGCGTGCAGCGTGTCTCCTTCGTAATTCAACCCGAAGCCGAACGGCCATTGCGGCACTTTGGTGCCGTACGCCGCCTTTCCATTGTAGGGATATCCCCAGTTGATCGGCTCCTGGCTTAGGTTGGCGGGCCAGGTGTAGGAAAGCTTGCCGGTGAAATCATTCTTGCCGTAGATGAGGTCGGCAAGGCCCTCGCCCTCCGATCCCGGCCACATCGCGATGATGATCGCGTCACACTTGCTGATCACGCTCGAAAAATCGACGGGCCGTCCGCTCACGACCACCAGCACGACCTTCTTCGCCCCGGTAACGGCATTGACAGGCGAGACATCAATATTGATATCCGGGAAAGCGGTTTCGGCGTAGGGGTTTTCTCCGATGGCGACGATGGCAATATCCGCGCCGCTTCCGTTGCCGGAAAGCGTCACGTTGTTGCCGCCGACCTGCTGCAATCCCTGATAAAATGAGGTGCCGCCCGGCACGCTCACATGGCTCTGCCAGGAGAGCGTCCATCCGCCGCATTGCAGACCGACGTCGTTCATGAACGCCCCGACGCACGCGATTTTCGAAGAAACTGTGGCCGGGAGGGCGCCGTTGTTCTTGACAAGGACGCAGGATTTCCGCACCGCCTCGCGGCCGATGTCCCGGTGATCGGCGCAGCCGATGAGGGTGGCCATCCGGTCGTCAATCGGTTTGTTGTAGAATCCCCAATCGCCGAACATCCACATCTTGGGCGTGAGCACGCCCTTGATGCCCTGGTCTCCCCGCACCGAGGTGGGAGTGCTTGTGAAAAAGGTCTTGGCGTTACCTAGACATCCAGCGGCGTTGTCGCTCGGCATGGCGACGTCAAGCCCGTATTGGAAGTTGCTGAATTGAGTTCCCCAGTCGCCGTTGACAAACCCCTGGAAATGCTGCTCCCCCCTGAGCCAGTCGATGTTCATTGCCGAATTCTGGGAGCAGGTCGTGCCCATCCACGATCCGAACTGATCCATGATCGAAATGGCACACACCTTGAAGCATTCCTCATAGGTAAGCAGATGGATGTATTTGAGCTGTTCATAGGTAACATGTTCGTACGACGTGTCGCAGGGACCGGCCATGGTTCCGTTGGTGCTTCCGCCGTCTCCGCAAAAATGCTTGCAGCATACGCCGACCGCGTTCGGATGTCCCAGGTCGCCCGTTGACAGACCGAGCACCGCCGACTTTGCGATTGCCGCCGCCAGATCCGGATTTTCGCTGTAGCCTTCGTACAACCTGCCGTAGCGGTCGTCGCGGCACACGGCCACGCAGGGAGCGAGCATCCAGTCCTCGCCGGTGCCCCGTATTTCGCAGCCGACCATTCTATATGCCTTTTCAACGAATTGCGGGTCCCACGTGCAGCCCATGGCGCAGTTGTGCGGGAGAATGACCGCGGTTTCGACCGCGCTTGCTCCATGAACGTTGTCGACCCCGCAGAGAATAGGAATGTGCAGCCTGGTCGCCCTTATCCCGGCATTAAGGGCCTTTGTAAATGTCGTCCAATTGCTGATGCTGTGACCGCCCGGGCCGTCATCCCCGCCGGCAAAAGCGAATCCGCAGAGATTCTGTGCGTAATAGGCCGCGTTTGCGTTATCAAAATTAGGCTCGTTAATGGCACCGGCTTTTTCGGCGGGGGTCATCAGGGCGAAAACTGAGTCGACCTTTTTGGCAACGTCCATTTTCACGATCTTGACCGTGCCGACGGGGTCGGTGTAGCTCGCGATGGGGACAATTGCAGAATAATACCCGGTCTTACCCACCCTGAGCGTGTCGATGAACGCGGCGATTTTGCCGAGCCGGTTTGCCATGGCAGGTCCTGAAGAGAAACCGGCTCGCACGGAACCGGCGCGGAATTGGTTCATGATTTTCACGCATTCGGATTTTCCGTTAACCGTAACTTTTGCCAGATACATGGCATAGGCCCAGTTTTTCGTTGAGCTTGCGAAAGGCGAAAAGGCAAAAAAGCCGGTATTATCCATGATCTTGTTAAGGACAATGCCAAGGCTGCGGCCTTGCATGTCGAACAGTTCGACCGTCGCACCGTCTCCCCGTGAAACATGGAATAAAAGCTCTTTTCCCCGCACCATCAACTGGAGCCCGCTCGCGGCGTTCGAAGACAAGGCCGGATTCCTCACCCCGACGGGCCCGCCAAACGATCCGTCGTTTAGGCTGTAGGACCAAGTAAAGCGCTTGTCAAGAGTAACGTATGAGATGTAGGCGTTCCGCACGGGCTTGCCGCTTGAGTCAACAACAATACCCGTGTTGGTGACATAGCCGCGCGGGACATCGGCTTGAGCGGTTAAGAAAAACGTTAACACCAATGCAAGACTGAAAAACGACAGATGCTTCATCCAGTCCCCCTTTTTTAAGATGAAAACTACCTGTTATACCGTTTGTAATCTATCTCAATCACAATTATCATATAGGAAGGAAGGCTATTAAACGAATAATATACAATTAGAATAGTAACAAAATTGGGATTTTTTTAGTTATTGAAAACAGGGCTATTTTATACTTATTGACAATACCGTCGCCGGCCTGAACGGAATATAAATAAACGGTGTGCGAGTAAACGGGTGGTGGGAATTTATTTTAATTATTTGACGTTCGATTGTTTATAACCGCATTCTTGATGTGGAAAAGATTACACCTGACTTATGAAACCATATTTTTTTGTCATTTTATCCAGTTTCCTGGCGGCGTGGGACGGAGCAAATCCGTCGGGGGATACCCTGGATGCACCAAAAAACGTGGTTGCCCTGACTTTCGACGACGGCCCCTCCGCCCTTTACACGCCGCAGATCCTCGACATCCTCAAAAAAAACGGCGTGCGCGCCACGTTCTTTGTCATAGGAGAAAACGTGGAAAAATATCCGTTCCTTGTAAAAAGGGAAGTTGACGAAGGACATTGCGTGGGCAACCACACCTGGTCGCATCCGTTAAACGCGCCGCTTGAATCGCGGAAAACCCTGGATGGGCAGATCCTCCGCACCGATTCCGCGGTCTTCAAAGCCGCGGGGGTGCACACGCGTCTGCTGCGGCCGCCGCACGGATGGGAGTCGCCGTGGATGGTCAGAAACGCCGAGTCATTGGGGTATGACGTGGTCACCTGGACCGTCAATCCCGGCGATTGGAAGCATCCCGCAGCGAACGTGATCATAAAACGGGTCGAGCGGGCGAACGGAAAAAGCGCCATCGTATTGCTCCACGACGGATTGGAATTGAAACCCGACCCCCACCAGGAAAACACCCTCAAGGCGCTTCAGGAAATCATCGATGATTTCAGGTCCACCGGCTACGCCTTCGTAACCATAGAGCAAATGATTGACAATGAGGATTTTTTAAAAGCGCATCGCGATCTGCTTACGGCCATCAAAAGGCCGCGGGCGGGGTACCGATAAGCCCTGCGCCGGGATGCGGCCTGTAACAACCGCAGGACGGATGCTGTCTAATTTGTTCGTATTTTCCCTTAACCTCTTTTCCTTCTATGGCATGGGATCACCATGAAAATTTTATTTCCGGTTGTTTCCGCGCTTCTTTTTATGCTTTTGTCAACATGCAATCCGCCCGTTGTTGTTGAAAGCAAATGGGCCCCGTCCCCTCCGCCCTTTGACGGAAACCCCGCGCCGTGGAAGGATGTCATGCAGTACCCCGACGATCCTCAATTCGGGATCGGCGTCAGGAATGACGGTACTTTTTTATACCTCGACATGACTTCGTGGAAACGCGACGTCAACACGCAGATCCTGCGCTTCGGATTCACCACCTGGTTCACCAGCCCGTCTAAAAAGGGGAAACGGTTCGGTATTCATTTTCCGCTCGGCATGAAAAACGCTCCGCCGCTGCACTCGACCGCGGAGAGGGCGCGCGATCCGCAGGCAATGAGGGAAAGGATGGAGCAGACGCTCCAGGAAATGGAACTGCTCGGGCCGGGAAAAGAAGACAGCATTCCGGTAAAAACAGGCGTTGCCGAATCCTTCGGCATTATCGTCCGTTTATTCCCGTCGGATGAAAACCTTGTTTACCAAATAAAAGTTCCCCTCAGGTCAGACTCCCTATGCAAATATGCCGTCGATATCGGAAACGACACACTGCTGAACGTGACTTTCGAGTCATCCGTGCCCGATATCGACCCGCACGGCCAGGGTGAAAGCGGCTCTGAAATGCAGCCCACGGGCGGCGGCGGCATGCACGGTGAAGGGAGCGGCGGGGGTATGCACGGCGGCGGACATGGACACGGCGGCTACTCCGGAACTTCCGCGGAAGCAATGCCGTCCGCGTTCACCGCCAGTTTTTCCATTGGCCTGTCAAGGAATCCAAAGTAACCAATCAACCCGCATTTCGGAAAAAAAAACAGCGCCTTTTTTAAAGGGCGCTGCAGGAAAAAGACCTTAATTGCACCTGTCATTTTGGTCCCTGAGCCTCGGGCTTTTCCGCAGGCGCCGGGAACTGCTGGCCCCGTTCCGGAGGGATGAATCTCTTACCCATCCAATGCTGAGGAACGCTCCCCATCATGGGTGGACGCCCCTGCATGCCCATTCCCCCCGTGAAATGCCGGCCGTGAAAATGCCTCATTGCAACCGGAGAAAAGAGAACAACCCCTGCAATGACAAACAGGATTATTGACAGGATCCGTCCGAATGACGAAATGCTTTTCGGCGTGGTTGCCTGGGCTGAGCTCCACAGGGCAAAGTATCCGAAAAACACCAATGCCGAAGCCGCAATCAAAGGAAAAATAATCAGCATCATTTTTCACCTCCCTCCACAGTTTTTTAAAAGCTCTTCGCGAATATTTCTTCATGCACGTGGGACACATTTCCAAAAATGCGCCCACTGCAAAATCTCATGATTCTTAACTATGGTTTGACACTTACAATGGGATAAACGTTACCGGTTTTTTACGAATCCTGAAGGAAAAGCTATAGCGTCGGTCAAGGTACCGGCGGCGGTGCAAGGCAAAAAGGGCTCGACGAATCCGGGGGCGCACGTCTTAGATGATAAGCGGTTATGGCCGCCTTACCATTTACGGACAAGAAACGTCCGGATCGTCTCCCCTTCGCCGCTGATCACCGCTGCCGCGCGCACCGAAAGCACCTCCTCGACACCGGGGACGCAGAATGGCGGTTTGTCAAGCACAACCGCCGACCGCTCGTGCACCCTCGTGTCGAACCCGTGCGGTTTGTCCCGGTTCGGCCGCAGGCGCACGGTATCGGCGGGAAAATGCTCGGTCACCAAGGTGTACTCGTATACCCGCAGTCTTTGGACGATGGAGGCGATCTCCGCGTTGGAAAGATGCTGCAGCACCTGCCTCACGAGACAGAGCTGGCCCGGCGGCAGATCGTCATCGATGATGTTGCGGCATTCAAACGAAACGTTGCGCAAATACGCGTATTTTTTCCGGTTCGCCTCGATTACTTTTTCCACAATATCAACGGCAATCCACGAGCCGCCGGCCCGAGCGATCCGGGCGCCAACCCTGAAATCGCCGCAGCCGAGGTCGACAATGCCGGCAATGCGGTTCTTCGCGATAAACGACCCCACGAACACGCAGTACGGCCCGGTGACCGCGTCGTCTGAACCGGTGCCTGAATAAGGGTCCGGCCCTCCCCCCCATTCGCGGTTATCATAGATCCTGGCAAAAACCTGCTTCGCGGACAGCGAGGTGTTTTCCTTTCTTCTTGTGTTGATGAGCCGTGCGAGCGCCCGCTTTGCGCGCCACTGTCTCATCCACGCCGGGGCGTATGAGGCCACAAAGGATCTTATTTTCTGTATTTGTACCTGCATTATCGTCACCCACTGAACGGTTCATGTGGAACAACATGCCTTCCCCATACGAAAATAGCTGGTATCAAAGCGCGTGGCAACGGCTGCCGTTAAATATCCAAGTAAAAAATGTGGCCTTTGCGCTTTTGCGCAGCGTATCTTAATGGCAGGAGAACAACCATAATGAGAATACTCAGCTGGAACGTCAACGGAATCCGGGCGGTCGCGAAAAAAGGCATGCTCGACCGGCTCGTGAAGGACGGGGCGGACATCATTTGCCTGCAGGAAACAAAGGTGTTCGACCCGCAGGAACTCGACGAGTCCATCCTGTCGCCGCAAGGATATTCTTCGCATTGGAACTCGGCGCAGGACAAAAAAGGATACAGCGGGGTCGCCGTCTATACCAAGCGGCAGCCCAAGAAGATTGAAAAGGGCTTCGGCGTCAAGAAGTTCGACACCGAAGGCCGCACGCTCGTGGCGCATTACGACGGCTTCACGCTCCTCAATATCTACTTTCCCAACGGCAAGCAGAATGAAGAGCGCCTGAAATATAAAATGGACTTTTACGACGCGTTCCTTGCCTTCTGCGACGGCCTGAGGAAAAAGAAAATCCCGCTTATCATGTGCGGGGACTACAATACCGCGCACAAGGAGATCGACCTGGCGCGGCCCAAGGAGAACGCGGGGGTCTCGGGCTTTCTCCCCGAAGAACGCGCGTGGATCGACAAGTATTTAACACACGGATACATCGACACGCTCAGGATGTTCCACCAAGAGCCCGGACTGTACACGTGGTGGGACCTCAAAAGCGGCGCCCGCGCGAGGAACGTGGGCTGGCGCATCGATTATTTCTTCGTGAGCGACGATATCAAGGGCAGGGTGAAGGACGGATTCATCCTAAAGGACGTGATGGGATCCGACCATTGTCCGATAGGAATTGACATCTCGCGATAAAAAAAGGGCGCCATATTTTCGACAGCGCCCCTTCTTGCTCTCAACTTCCAACTTTCAACTTCAACCTTTTTTAGAACATCCAGCTTGTCTTGAGAATCCACCACCAGTCATTCGCGGTTACCAGAAGCTCGTTCCAGTACTCGTAGCTGTATGCCGCGCACGGAAGCGTCATGTGGTCGCGGCCGATTTGGCCCGTAATCGCGAAATGGCCGTCGAAAAAGCTCTTCTTCGCATATACCGACCATTTAATCTGGCTCTTGACCGGCGCGTTAGGATCCGTGAGCTGTACCTGTACGCTGTACGGAAGTGGCTCACTTCCCTTGCCGAACTGGTTTGACGCGTCGTTGTAATATTTCGCGCCGAACCATTCGATCTCGCCGTCGAGCGCATCAAGGACCTTGAAGGTCGGGAAATAAAACCCGATTGCGATAGGCATTTTTTCCTGCCACTTGTTATATGAAGGCGCTACCAGTGTAAGCGTTGGACTGCCCTGGGGTAGGCCGGAATCGGGATAATTTTCAACGCCGATCAGGTCGGCTTCGGCATACAGTTTTAGGTCATTTTCGCCGAAGATCTTGGAGTGGAAAAACGCCTTGGGATCAATAGTAATACGGCCCATGACTTTGGTGCCCTTAAACGTGTACCACAGGGTGTCACCATTTTGAATGTACTGCGCGTTGTAATTCCCGCTTTTGGGCTGTGTCGGGTCACCTGTACCTGATCCGAAATAACGATCGGTATAAACATCAAAAAGGTGCTCAAAATCAACGCCCGCCCCAATATTGATGAAATGAAGCGCAGCAATATCGTAATTGGCAAGTGCGGCAAGAGCCCAGTTCATGGTGGGCCATACCGTGGCGCTGGTGAGCAATAGATCGATTTTAAGGCTCTTGAAAAAATTGTCCTGCACGTGAAATCCCAGGAGCCGCTGCCATGGTGTGTCGAAACCCATATTGAACCATATAGGATACGTTCCCGTGCGGAACATGTATTCACCGAGGTTGACAACTTCCGGATTGTATTTGAATTTAAAATAGCCTACCTGTGCGAGGAAGAGCGGCATGGCCGCGTCTCCCAAATGATATTGAGCGTATGCCTGATCGAAATAAATGTCCTGCCTGAGGTACTTTGTGTATTGATCGTGACCGAGGAAAACAGGATATGAGAAATAAAGTTTTGCTCCGAGGCTGAATTCCATCTTGAGCCGATCTTTGTAAATCGCGGTAAATCCGCCTTCAAGGTCCGCATCCTCGGTCCAAACATGATCGATCCCGTAATTGCCGTTATTCGTTGCGATATCATCATTCTTCAGACTGCCCTGCTCGATCTCACCCGCCTCCATGTGAGCGTATGCGTGCGGAATGAGGCTGAGTCCCTCGGGAAGAACAACTTTCCCGCCCTTGTCACTGCTCTGATCCTGCGCAAAAGAAAAAACCGCTGCCAACAAAAGTACACACAACATTGAATTGGTTTTTGACATTCCTTCCTCCCCTCATTGTTTATTATGGTTCACTTTATATCTTGCGGATGAGCGTCGTTTCCTTTTCGTCATCCCTCATTGCCGAGCAAATAAAAAAATAGGATATTCCATGACGACGCAAAAGTCAATTTTTGCCGTTATAAATTCTAGTTGGAAATACAGAGTCCGGCGGGCGGGCGGCCCGCCGGACCCGATTGAGAGATTTGTATTATTGCACCGTAAAACTGCCGCTCATCGTCGGCTGCAAATCAACCTGTGACGACGTTCCAACGCGCACGCCGTAGGTTCCCGGATTGATCTGCCAGGTCCCCGTGCCGTTGTAATCCGCGCCGTTGGGATTGAACACCCGCATGTCTTCTGGAGCCAGAATGAAATCTACGGTCTGGCTTGCACCTGAAGCGAGCGTCTGCGTCGGATCCAGCGGTACCTTCTGGAATCCCCTCAGATCCTGAACGTGTACCGGCAGGCCGGCGGCGGCAGGCATTGACAAATACAACTCGGCCGTCTCCTTTCCCGCCACGTCGCCCGTATTCTTCACGGTGACCCTAACATGAACCCGGTCTCCCGCGGAGATGGTCGTCGGGAAAACCTGCAGGTTGGAATACTCAAAGGTCGTGTAGCTCAGGCCATGGCCGAAGTGGAACAGCGGCGTCCATTTGTTTTTATCCATCCTGAAATACCCGTGCGCCGTGTCCGACGCAGGATAGTTCAGCTCGATGTTGTTCACCAGATTGAAGTTGGGCAGCTGTGTAGCATCCACGGGGAACGTAACGGGCAGTTTGCCGCTCGGATTGTAATTGCCGAACAGCACGTCAGCGATACAGTAACCCTGTTCCTGTCCCGGATAAAATGCGAAAACAATTGCCGGCGCGGTTGACCAGTATCCGGCGCTCGCTGCGCTGCCGCCGGTAAACACAACGATTGTTTTAGTGGTGCCGTTTGTGGCGGCAAGGGCAGTCTGCACCGCGGCATCACCGTCACCCGGCTGTACTGCAAGGTTCGGCCTGTCGGCGCCCTCTGTCTCGCCCGTGACCCCGACGAAAACCAAAATATAGTCGGCGGCATTGAGATCCGTCGTAATGGTGGATGCGCCCGGGATTGTCGGGTATCCGCCGGTACCGCCAAGCAACTGAGTAATGCCGGTCTTGGGATCAACACGGAACGCAGGGTTTACTGAACTGCTTCCACCCGGGCCTGTACGGCATGTTGACAGCATTGAGGCGGGACCCGTAAGGGCGATTGTCTTGCCCGTCTTTGGGATGGGCAGTATGTTGCCATCATTTTTGGCAAGCACGATTGCCGCAGTACCTACCTGTCTCGCCACTGCTCTGTGCGTCGTGCCTTTAAAAGTGCTTGTGAATGCCGTGGCATTATAACCGGCAACCAAATCGCCCACCATCTCGTGCTCGTAAATGATCCTGCGAGCATGCATATTGACAAGGCTGTCAGGTTGACCCGAGACCGAACCGAGGTTATAGGTGTCGGGGTTCGGCATATCAATATCGGTGCCATAACGGATCGCCTGCGTAAAGTCCATGTTTGCGCCCCAGTCGGTCATCACCATGAACTTATATCCCCACTCGTTCCGCAGAACATCGGTCATAAGGTATTTGTTCTGGTTGCAATATCCTTGGTTAGCCACGAGATGGTTGACCTGGTTGTAAGCGCCCATGATCCCCCAGCAGCCATCGTTACCCCTCACGATACACGGCTTCCAGTTCATGAGGTAAATCTCGCGCAGAGAGCGCTCGCTCATGTTCGCGCTCAAAGTTCCTCTATTGTTTTCCTTGTTATTGCAGGCATAATGCTTGATTGTTGCCGCAACGCCTTTTGACTGCAGACCCATGCAGTCCTCGCCGGCCATATGGCCGGATTCATAGGGGTCTTCGCCGTAGTATTCGGACGCCCGTCCGCCCTGCGGATGATAGACAAGATCAAGGGCGGGTCCAAGCGAACAGTTTTTGCCGAGCGCTCTGAATTCCTCGCCTTTCGAGGCTCCCTGTATAAAAGCTAGCGCCGTGTCCCATGTGCTGGCCTCGCCTGAACAGCAAGGATATAGCGTTGCCTGCGCGCCGCTCTGCGGCCTCACGCCGTGGGGGCCATCTGACATATAGATCTCGGGAATTGGCCCGGCCCCAAGCCCTTCGAACCCATCGCCGCCTCCGCCCATCAGGGTAGCTTTATTAACCTTGCTCATGGTGGCAATGTAATTCTCCACCGCCTTCTTGGAGGCAGAAGAGTCGGCAACCGCCGTGATCCGTGCGATATATTGCGTGTTAGCCGGGGCGGAACATTGGAAAAAGATTACATGGTTGTCAGGCGCATTGGGGTTTACAATTCGTACCGGTCCCACGTCGCCTGATACCTCGGTAAGCGTCAGCGGAGTACCGCCGCCAGAAGGCAGGATGGAAAGCGTCACGAAAATCGTGTCGTAGCCGCCGGCGGTGAGGGTATATTCCACCTTCCCGGAAAATCCGAGCTGCGTGCCCGCGTCCGGCGGGTGAAGCATTGTGCCCGGCACCGTGACCGAATTAATATCGGCATACAGCGCGCAGGCGGCGATCAAGAGAATTCCACATACTGTTTTTATATTCATGGCTCAGCCTCCTTACTTTACAATGGATATTTTGGTTTTTTCTTCATTCGTTCCGTACCGCATGGCGGCCAGATACACGCCGGTCACGACCCTATGCGACGAAACGCCCCAGCGGACGGCATTGCTTCCCGGTGTAAGGTCAAAGGTCTGGATCCTCGCGCCGAAAAGATTGTAAATGGTGAGTGTTGCGCCACGAACATTTTGAGGAAGGCTGTACTGGATGGTGACGAAACCGTTGTTCACTACCGGCCTGCACAGATGCGCCGTAAGCATGGCGTTTGATTGTGCGGGATTTTTCACCGACTCCGCAGGAAAGCCAAATGGACTGCTGTCCATCTGCCACGTTACAGCACCAGCAATGATGGGTGCCATAAAGGCAATCCCAATAAATAGGTTAAAAATTTTTTTCATCAGACTCTCTCCTTTTTTGAGTTAGTTACATAGACTACATCTTTAATAAGCATTAATCGTTTAACCCCCCCTTTCAAACCCTTTCTGTTAATCTCGTTAATAAAAAAAGATGTAATGTTTCTGAAATTAAACCTTTTCCATATATATAATTTAATTAAAAATGCCGTAGTTTGGCGATATTTATTGATAATAATTGTAATTTTTGGACGACCCGGTTGCATGATTTTCTCCTCCTTCTCCATAGTACACCATGACCGGCCGTCGGTAAAGGATAATCTGCAATGCCAGGAAAAAAATGTTTTCTGGCAGGAAACATTTTACGGAAAATCCCTTTTAAAAATCCACGCACTGCAGGTATGCCGTCACTTCTTCTCTATCATGATAGAGTTGTTTTATCCATATCTCATGACGGCCGCCGCTCCTCTTCAACTCCGCAGTTATAATTTCTCTGCATCGCGTTACCTCTTCAAATCTTTTTTTCATCGGCAGCTTGAGATTAAAAATAACCCGACGGCACCATTTATTTCCGATCCACCGGGCGGCAAGTTTCGCGATGCGCGACGGCTGCTCGACGATATCGCATACCATCCACTCTACCGGATGCTTCGGCGCAAAGGCGAACCCGTCGCCGCGAATGTGCTGCACAAGTCCCGAAGCGAGCACGCGGCCGTCCATGCGGCCGTTGTCCACCGCGGTGACCCGGAGGCCTCGGCTGACCAGCTGCCATGTCCAGCCGCCGGGCGACGCGCCGAGGTCAACGGCGCTCATCCCGGGTTTGAGCAGGCGGGCCATGTCCTCCCTTGACAAAAAAGTACAAAACGCCTCTTCGAGTTTGAGGGTTGACCGGCTGGGCGCTCCGGCGGGGAATTTGAAGCGCGGTATCCCCATGGGCCAGGAAGATGAATTATTTACTGATGAATACCCGACGCGTGCGTGATCCGTTGATGTAAAAAAGATATGGAGCCGAATCGGATCAGCACTGTTTTCCAAAGAATTATCAATAAGAATGTTTTCCTTCTTAAGGGCCGATGCAAATGGCGCCAGCAGTTTCCTGCACAACGGGCTCAATTGTTTCGCGTCATTCGTATCGGCGGTTTCAATAAAAATATCGGAGTATTTCTGGTTTGTCCTTCTGATGACTTCCAGCAACGGATTGATCCTGTTGCCGGCAAATAGCGGTCCGATGAGGTCAGAGGCCGCGATCATCTGGCGGCTGAAAACGAACGAGGAAAACGGGAGGGATTGGAGACAGGTAATTGCCGATGATGCACTGGAGAACCGGAATATCACGTAGCCGCTGTCCTTGGCAGCAATTGCAATCGCTCCAAAACCGAATTTTTTTGATGCGTTTAAAAATTCCTGAGAGCATTCTTGTTCAAAGCCGGAGCGGCAATAAAGCAATATCGAATGAAATATTTGTTGATGAGGATTTTCGGCAGCATCATTCATGCTAAAACACTTTCGGATGAATCGTGCTTTGGTTGAAAGCCTCCCGGCGGGGGAGGTTTGGAGGGCGGACTACAAAAAGCATTTTCCCTACGGGGTCTTAGGGGCAGAGCCCCTACCATATCTTGAATTTTATTTGCATTTATCTCTTATTTTTCCTTCAGCATCCTCACAAATTCCTCTTCAGTCACTATCTTCACGCCCAGCGACTTCGCCTTCTCATATTTTGATCCCGGTTCTCCCCCCGCGACAACGTAATCCGTTTTCTTGCTCACGCTCCCCGAAGCATGTCCGCCGCGCTCCTCGATGAGCCGTTGCGCCTCCTCGCGGGTGAACTTTGCAAGCCCGCCCGTGAGCACAAAGGTCTTTCCCGCAAATGCGGCGTCGGCCTTTGGTTTTTCCATTCCTTTACAATTGACACCGAGCGACCTGAGCCGCTGCACGAGCCTTTGGTTCTGTTCGCGGTCGAAAAAACTGCGCACGCTCTGCGCCACCTGCGGCCCGATGTTCGGCAGCGCCTCGAGCTTTTCGACCGGCATGTCGAACAGGTCCCCGATGTCGCGAACCTCCTGGGCCAGAACGCGCGCGGTCTGGGCGCCCACCATGCGGATGCCGATACCGTGCAGCAGCCGGTCGAGCGTGTTTTTCTTGGATGCTTCGAGCGCGGCGACGATGTTGGCTGCGGATTTTTCTCCCATGCCTTCCAATTCGGCGAGCCGGTCTTTTTCAAGGGTAAAAAGGTCCGCGACGTTTTTAATTTGGCTGGCGTCAAGCAGTTTGGTGATGAGCGCCGGGCCCAGTCCCTCGATATTCATGGCGCCGCGCGAGACAAAGTGAGTGAGCGACGCAAAAAGCTGTGCCGGACAGGAATTGTTGACGCAGCGCAGCGCCACCTCCTCCTTGAGCCGCACGAGCTTTGCCCCGCATGACGGGCAGGACGACGGCTCCTCGTACGGTTTGCTGTGGGACGGCCGCTTTTCCCTGACCACGGCCGTGATCTTCGGGATGATTTCCCCGCCCTTTTCGATGGAAACATAGTCGTTGACGCGCACGTCGAGCCGCCGTATCTCGTCGTAATTGTGAAGCGTGGCGTTGCGGATGGTGGTGCCGGCAAGCAGCACTGGCTCGAGCTTGGCAACCGGCGTCACCACACCGGTCCTGCCCACATTCGGCTCTATTTCTATAAGCCGGGTGATTGCGGTCTCGGGCTGATATTTGTAGGCTATCACCCACCGGGGGCTCTTTGCGGTGTTACCGAGCTGTTCCTGTTGCGCAATGCTATCAACTTTCACGACCACGCCGTCGACGGGGAAATCCAGGTCGTGACGCTTTTTGTTCCATCCTTCCAGAAATTCCACCACTTCGTCGGCCGAAACCAGCCGTTTTGAATGGATGACCACGGGAAACCCGAGCGTTTCGAGAAAGGCAAGGTTCTCCAGGTGGCTTTTTGTATGGGTTTTTGAAAGCAGAAAATACGCCGCGAAGCTGAGGTTGCGGCGCGCGACTTCCCTGGGGTCGAGCAGCTTGAGCGTGCCCGAGGTGGTGTTACGCGGGTTCTGCATGGGTTTTTGGCCGTTTTCAACGAGCGCGTCGTTGAGCCTGCGGAAATCCTCGAAGGTCATGTACACTTCGCCGCGCACCTCGAGGCTTTCCCGAGCGTCAAGCAACAGGGGGACCGACCTCACGGTGCGCACGTTGGCGGTCACGTCGTCGCCGGTGACGCCGTCGCCGCGCGTGACGCCCGATGCCAGCCGTCCCTTTTCGTACACGAGCGACGACGCGACGCCGTCCACCTTGAGCTCGCCCACGAACGAGACCTTCTGGCCGGAAAGAAGCTTCTGCACCCGTTCGATCCACTCGCGCACCTCGGGCTCGGCGTAAGTGTTCTCGATGCTCATCATGGGAACGGAGTGCTTTACCTTGGCGAATTCCCTGGTGAGGTCGCTCGCGACGCGCTGCGTGGGGGAATCAGGCGTTATAAGGCCGGGATGCTGCTGCTCGAGCTTGACAAGTCGCGCATAGAGCTCGTCATATTCCCGGTCTGACACAAGCGATTCGCCGCGGCCGTAATACGCGGCATCGTAAGCGCGGATTTTTTCCCGAAGGTGAGAGAGCGTGGAGGAAACATCGTCCATGGTCACTCCCGGCGCGGGTGCAGCAGCAATCGGACGCCGGGCGGTTATGCCGGCGCCGAATGTTCTGCGGGATTTGCGTCGGTGAAGTCTTCGAACACGAGTCCGGCCGCGCCCAGGACGCCCGCGTTCTCGCCCAACTGCGCGATGGCGAGGTCGCAGCGTTTCCATATTTCGGGCCAGCAGAACATGGGAACGTACCGCGACACGGTGTCGATGATCACCTGTCCCGCCATCATGACCCCGCCGCCGAGGATGATGCGGTCGGGCGACAGCGCGTTGACGATAATGCCCACCGCGCGCGCGAGCTTCTCGCACACCATCTCGTTGACGCGGCACGCGACGGTGTCGTTTTTCTTGACATACTCATACACGATCTTGGAGGTGAGGCTTTGCGGTTTGCGCAGCACCTCGTGGGCGAACGGCGTCTGCTGCCTGGAATCAAGCCCTTCGCACAAGCGTAGCGCCATGTCGACGATGCCGGTGGCCGACGCGTACCGCTCGACGCAGCCCTTTTGACCGCAGTTGCACTGCAGGCCGTTGGTCTCCACGCAGATGTGGCCAAGCTCACCGGCCATGCCGTGCGTGCCCTTGTAAAGCTGGCCGTTCACCACGATGCCGCCGCCGATACCGGTACCGAGCGCGAGGCACACCATGTTCTTGACGCCCCTGCCCGCACCGAAGCGTGATTCGGCGAGCGCGGTGACCGTGACGTCGTTGCTGCCGGTGGCGGGAAGGCCGAACTGTTGCTGGATGGGCTCGTAGATCTGGGTTCCCTTCCATCCCGGCAGGTTTTCGGCACCACCGATAATGGTGCCGTCGCGGTCGACGAATCCGGGCGTGCCGATGCCCACGCCGATGATATGGTCCTTGGCGCCTTCCTTCTGCAGCAATTTATCGATAAGCGTGAGAATGTTCTCGAGAACCTTCTGCCCGCCCTTTTTCGCCTCTGTCGGAACTCGCGTAAGATTGCGGCCTTCCCCATCCTTATTCATCACGATGCCTTTAAGGTTGGTCCCCCCCAGATCAATGCCGATCGCAAACTGCTCCATCCTCTGCCTTTCTATATCCTTTGGCCCACCGCTTGCTGTTTACAACATCATGCCTCCGGCCCTTCCTCCGGAGACATGGAGGTATAAAATAAAACTATGGCACATGGTAAAGAAAGAGCGAAATGGAGCAAATTGATTGTGATTTTTTTCAATTATCTAATTGCAAAATCATCGAACTTCATTTTGAATTGAAGTAAAAAAGATTGTATTTTGAAGAATCCATTTTCTTCAGTAATTCCAATCACCTATCACAAATCACAGGAAAGGGCAATTCAATGGCCGATACCTTCTCTATTAGTCCTGAAGGCGAAAAGTTTCCGATCCCCAAAAAAGAAGACTATTCCGCGGAGTTTGACCGCATTAAAAAACTCGCGGACGCCGAACGTAAAAAAGGAAAGGAAATCGTCGTGGTGGTGGGCGTGGGCTTCGTGGGCGCGGTCATGGCGGCGATCGTCGCCGACACCGTTGACACAAGGGGAAAACCTTCAAAGTTCGTGATCGGCGTGCAGCGTCCGAGCACCAGGAGCTTCTGGAAGATACGGCTGCTCAACCGCGGGCTTTCGCCGGTCAAGGCGGAAGACCCCGAGGTGGACCCCATGATCAAGCGCTGCGTGCTTGACAAGAAAACACTGATCGCCACCTACAACGAGGACGCGCTCTCGCTCGCCGACGTGGTGGTGGTGGACGTGCAGTGCGATTACCTCAAGGAATCGCTGGGCAACCTGGCCACCGGCCGCGCCGACATGGCCGCGCTTGAAAAATCCATGTATACCATTGCCGAGCGCGTGCAGCCAAACGCCCTCGTGCTCATCGAGACCACGGTGGCTCCCGGCACCACCGAGCAGGTGGCGTATCCGATCATGAAAAAGGTTTTCGAGCACCGCGGCATCAAGAGCGAGCCGGTGCTCGCCCACAGCTACGAGCGCGTCATGCCCGGCAAAAATTACGTGGCGAGCATCCGCGATTTCTGGCGCGTGTGCAGCGGCGTCAACAAGGAATCGCGCCGCCGCGTGGTGAAGTTTCTCACCGAGGTGCTCAACACCAAGGCCTTTCCCCTCACCGTGCTTGACAAACCAATAGAGTCCGAAACGGCAAAGATCGTGGAAAACAGCTACCGCGCCACGATCCTCGCCTTCCTCGACGAATGGAGCCTGTTCGCGGAACAGAACGGCGTTGACCTGGTCAAGGTCATCAAGGCGATCAAGGTGCGACCCACGCACAGCAACATCATTTTCCCGGGCCCGGGCATCGGCGGGTACTGCCTGCCCAAGGACGGCGGCCTGGGCATGTGGGCCTACAAGCACATCCTCGGATGGGACGAGAACATCTTCAAGATCACGCCCGCGGCGATCAACATCAACGATACGCGCGCCCTGCGCGTGGGCCAGCTCACACGCGACGCCCTGCGCAACATGGACAAGCCCATCGCGGCGGCGGAGGTGCTGCTGCTCGGCGCATCGTACCGCGAGGACGTGGGCGACACCCGCTACAGCGGCTCGGAGATCATCGTGCGCAAACTCACTGAAATGGGCGCCGAAATGCGCGTGCACGATCCGTACGTGGCGCACTGGTGGGAGTTCGAGTCACAGGACTCTTATCCGTCAACAGGCTACAGCTGGGCGCGCTTCTTCCGCAACCAGGAAAAACTCACCAACCTGTGCGTGTCGAAGGACATGAACGCCTCGCTCAAGGGCGCGGACGCAGTGGTCCTCGCCGTGCGCCACAAGCAGTACCTCGACCTCGACCCGGACACAGTGGTGAAAAAAATCGGAAAGCCCGCCGCCATCATCGACTGTTTCGCCATCCTCGACGACGAAAAAATCCAGCGCTATTTCGAGCTGGGTTGCGAGGTGAAGGGATTGGGACGGGGGCATGTGAACAGAATAAAAAAAGCTGTACTGGCGAAAAAAAGGAAATGAAGATTAAAGATTAAAGATTGCGGGGCGGAAAAAGGTATGGTTCCGCTCCGCTTCCCACATATAAAACCCCCTGAATTCCACACAGGCGTTACCTGATCGGCCATCAGTAAAATCCTGTTAAGACCTGCAGAATATTTGCCGATTTGGTATAGTGCATGAAGGTATGTTGCGTACAATACGCCGTTTTGGTATATTGGGGGAAATGCAACATGCCTGTAGTTGGTTTAAATAAACCGGAACGAATGAATTGATAGGCGGCGGCGGAAGACAAGAAGAATTGAAATGCAGCCCCCTTTAAACCGCGCCACGTCCCGGGGCGAAAAAATATTTGACACGGCCATTACCTCCGAAGCATATTAATAATAATAACGATTACTGATAAGGAACATATGCAGTACCGGCGTAGTCAGCAGAGGGAACGAATCCTTGAAATACTAAAAGGGACAAAATCTCATCCTACCGCGGATTGGATTTATAAAAAGCTGAAAGAGGAAATTCCTGAATTGAGCCTTGGCACCGTGTATCGCAATTTACATATTCTTATTTCGCAAGGTCATATTCAGAAATTGCCTTTTGGCAGCACGTTCGACCGTTTTGAAGCCAAGATTGCTCCACATTACCATCTTGTTTGTGAAAAATGCGGTGCAGTCATTGATTTCGAGATGCCGGAGTATTCTGATATTAATAAAAAGGCCGAACGGCTGAGTTCTTTTAAAATATCCCGACATCGAATAGATTTTTTTGGTCTTTGTGAAAAATGTCAAATTTATCATAAACAAACAACCAAACGAAAGGGGAAGTAAATGGCTTTCATAAAAGGAACTGAAACGGAGAAAAATCTTCTCAAGGCATTTGCCGGTGAATCACAGGCTCGCAATCGTTATACTTATTTCGCTGGTGTGGCGCGCAAAGAAGGATATGTTCAAATCGCCGATGTTTTCGAGGAAACGGCAAATCAGGAGAAAGAGCACGCGAAGAGATTTTTCAGCTTTCTTGAAGGGGGTATGCCGGAAATAATAGCATGCTATCCTGCCGGAGTAATAGGAAAGACAATTGACAATTTAAAAGCATCGGCAAGTGGAGAACATGAAGAATGGACGGATGTATATCCTGCCTTTGCCGCCAAAGCGAAACAAGAAGGCTTTCCGGCAATTGCCGCGCTTTTTGAAAATGTTTCCGTCGCCGAAAAGCAGCATGAAAAGCGTTATCTTGGTTTACTGAAGAATGTCGAGGAAGGAACTGTTTTCAAGAAAGCCCAAAAAGTTGTTTGGCGCTGCCGGAATTGCGGTTATATTCATGAAGGTGAAGAAGCGCCGGGCACCTGTCCAGCCTGTGCACATCCGCAGGCACATTTTGAACTTCTTGCCGAAAACTGGTAATTCTAATTTCATATTATGAAAAGGAGAAAGAATTATGGATAAAGAGATCAAATGCCCGGTGACGGGAGAAACTAGTGCTATTCCGGCTGGCCGCGGCACTTCAAATCGTGACTGGTGGCCAAACCAATTGAATCTTGGCGTTCTTCACCAACACACTGAGCTGTCCAATCCTCTGGGTTCAGACTTCGATTATGCCAAAGAATTCAAGAAACTTGATTTGAAGGCCTTGAAAAAGGACCTTTACAAACTGATGACCGATTCACAGGAATGGTGGCCAGCCGATTGGCGTCATTATGGCGGCCTGATGATCCGCATGGCGTGGCATAGCGCCGGGACCTACCGCACATCGGACGGTCGCGGTGGCGGTGGCACAGGCAATCAGCGGTTCGCACCGCTTAATAGTTGGCCGGATAATGTGAACCTTGACAAGGCACGTCGTCTTCTCTGGCCAGTGAAACGAAAATACGGAAATAAGATTTCATGGGCCGATCTCATGATTCTTGCCGGGAACTGCGCGCTGGAATCGATGGGGTTCAAAACATTCGGGTTTGGCGGCGGCCGTGTTGATATTTGGGAACCAGAAGAGGATATTTACTGGGGCAAGGAAGATACCTGGCTCGGTGATAAACGCTACAGCGGCGACCGTGACCTTGAGAATCCTCTTGCCGCCGTCCAGATGGGACTTATTTACGTTAATCCCGAAGGGCCGAACGGCAACCCAGATCCCGTTGCGTCAGGACGTGACGTGCGCGTGACGTTCGGGCGCATGGGCATGAACGACGAGGAAACGGTTGCTCTCGTTGCCGGTGGACATTCATTCGGAAAAGCGCACGGCGCAGGCGACCCTAAACTTGTCGGCCCAGAACCCGAAGCCGCCCCTATTGAAGAACAGGGTTTGGGTTGGAAAAATTCATTCGGTACCGGAAAGGGAGAACATACGACGAGCAGCGGCATAGAAGGGGCATGGAAACCTAACCCGACAAAATGGGACAACGGTTATTTCGACATGCTCTTCGGGTATGAATGGGAACTGGTCAAAAGTCCTGCCGGGGCCAAACAATGGTATGCAAAAAACGTGAAACCGGAGCACATGATTCCCGACGCGCACAACCCAACTAAAAAGCATCCGCCCATGATGACCACTGCCGACCTGTCTTTACGGTTTGACCCTATTTACGAGCCTATTGCCCGGCGTTTCCATAAAGACCCGGAAGCCTTTGCCGACGCATTCGCCCGTGCTTGGTTCAAATTAACGCATCGCGACATGGGACCGAAAACACGCTATCTTGGACCGGAAGTTCCTCAAGAAGACTTGATCTGGCAGGACCCGATTCCGACTGTTAATCACAAATTGATTACCGCTAAGGATATTGCAGCCCTCAAGGCAAAAATCCTCGCATCCGGCCTTTCTATTTCCGAGCTGGTCTCAATTGCCTGGGCTTCGGCTTCGACTTTCCGCGGTTCAGACAAGCGTGGCGGTGCAAATGGCGCGCGCATCCGTCTTTGCCCCCAAAAGGACTGGGAGGTTAACGAGCCAGCTAAACTCAAAAAGGTCTTGGTCGCTCTTGAGAAAATTCAGGCAGTGTTCAACAGGTCGTCGAAGGGCGGAAAAAAGGTATCGCTTGCCGATCTGATCGTTCTTGGGGGATGTGCCGCCATAGAGAAATCGGCAAAGAAAGCCGGCGTTACGGTGACCGTTCCCTTCAAGCCTGGCCGGATGGATGCATCGCAGGAGCAAACCGATGTGGAATCGTTTGCGTTGCTCGAACCGATTGCAGACGGATTCCGGAACTTTCAGAAAAGGAAATATTCGGTTTCGACGGAGGAGCTTCTTATTGATCGTTCCCAACTGCTGAAATTGACCGCTCCAGAGATGACCGTTCTCTTGGGTGGGCTCCGGGTCTTGAATGTCAACTACAACCAGTCTAAGCACGGTGTTTTTACTAAACGACCCGGTACGCTGACAAACGATTTCTTCGTCAATGTGCTTGACATGGGCACAATTTGGAAGCCGGTGTCGGAACAGGGTGATATATTCGAAGGTCGAGACCGTTCATCTGATGAGCTTAAATGGACGGGTACTCGTGTAGATCTTGTCTTTGGTTCTAATTCACAACTCCGGGCACTCGCGGAAGTCTACGCACAGGACGACTCGAAGGAGAAATTCGTACAGGATTTCGTGGCGGCTTGGAATAAGGTAATGAATGCGGATCGCTTTGACCTTGTGTGATTGCAGTGTAAAAGCTTTGAGAGCGTCTGGATAGCATCAATTTCAAGAATGGAGGAAAGCGGCCTCCGCTCATCCTCCGCTCCGGCGCTGAAGAAATGGGGGATGCAATACAAAAGGCAAAGAACGCCGCCACAGAAAGACATTTACATTATGGCAGCGTTCCGGTTTACTTCCACCAACACACGCATGCCGGGCGGCCAAAGCCTCGCCCCAAATTGCCGCAGTTTACCTAGGTAAAGGCTCGTGTCCGCGCTTCGCTGGCACGAGCCTAAATTATAGGCGGCAACTTCGTCATGCGTGGAACGTTGGTTGGCCATTGCCACCCATCTTCCAACTAGGACCGCTTGCAAACATACCTGCGGGAAAGGCGATTATGACTATTGAACTTACTCTTCTTGTTTTAAGCGTTATTCTGGGAATAATTCATCTTATCATGGCATCACATTTTGCAAGCTTCCAATTCGGTTATAAATGGACCGCCGGCAATAGGGACAAAATCATGCCTCCATTGAATGGCATTGCCGGAAGAATGGAAAGAATTGCATCAAATTATTTGGAAACATTTCCATTTTTTGCATCTGTAATAATAATTGCACATCTGGCAGGACGTCACAACTCATTAATAATTTTAGGGGCATATTTTTATCTTTGTGGAAGAATCGCTTACGCAATCATATATGCGATTGGAATACCATTGTTGCGTTCCTTAATCTGGAACGTTGCGACAATTGGAATATTCTTGATAATTGTTGGAATATTTGTCAAATAAGATAAACTTTAAATTGTCCAAAGGCATTTTTTCAACGATGTTGGACGATGTCTTTTTGTTCTCTCCCATTTCCTCCAGCAGCATTACATTATAAAAAAAACCTTCACCCTTTCCTTATCGGAAAGAGTGAAGGTTAAAAAAACGCGGGCATTGGGGGGAACAGCCGCGTCTTTTTTTACATTCCCTATCGAACGGCGATCTTCTCGCGGATGACCTTGTTCCCCTGCTCCACCCTCAGGTACATGATCTGGTGCGACCATGTCCGCGGTATCATCAGCGACCCCGCGCCATTGTAAATCCGATCCCATACCATCTGGCCGTTGACGGAATAGATCGTCACATGGAGCGGCAGTTCCGCTTTTACGCCCGAAAGATAAAGGGCGTTGGCGAGGACCGTGACGCGCAACTCCGCCTGAGGACGGGCGGGCAGCGACGTCACACCTGAATTGGGCGCCAGGACGATGTCGACGGTCGTGGTGTCGTTTGCTATTGCTATGCCGGCCGAATCCTTGGTCACGTAACCCGCCTTTGTCACCGAGAGGGACGCCGCGGCATAGCCGGCGGGAATGCCGGTTATGCCGTAGGAGCCGTCCGCAGCGCATGTGTCAAGCAGCGCCAGGGTTGCGCCGCCGCCCGCGCGGGCGGTGAGCACCACGACGGCCGCGCCGATGCCTGCGCCCGAGGCGTTCTTTACCGTGCCTTTCACGGTCTTTGACGAACCGGTTGCCGCCTGGAGCGTGACGAAGATCGTGTCATCGGCGCCGGCGGCCACCTGCTGGCCGGTCCTGGTGGTGGTGTTGAAACCGGTTCTTGAAACGGTGATGTCATAGGGTCCCGCGATGACCATTGAGAAAACCGTCCAGCCGTCAACCGCGGTCGTAGCGTTGTAGGTCTGGCCAGGCGCGACTCCCCCGGCCCGTTGAATGAGGGTTACCGATGCGCCGGTAATCGCGCTGTTGGCATTGTCACGCACCATCACATGCAGCGTGCCCTTTGGAACCGGCGCCATGGCCACGACGACCGTCGCGGTGTCCGGATTTGCCGTCAGGTTGACCGCCCGGTTGAGCGGCGTGACGTAGGTGAGGTAGTCTCCCCTGCTCACCACGAGCGAATAGGTTCCGATGTCGAGGCCCGAAAAGGCAAACGAGCCGTTTGCCGCGGTCGTTGATGAATCAATCCGCACCCAAGCAAGGCCGGGCTGCTGCTTGCGGAGGACCACCTGCGCGCCCTGGATCGCGGCAAGCGAGCCGCTGTCGATGACGGTGCCCTTGATGATGCACGCGGGCACCACCACTGCGGCGAGCCTGAAGTTCTCGATGCGGGTCACCGCCGAATCGACCCTGAACAGGTTCGCCGAAGATGCGGTCACGTAGGTTGCGGCCGAAGCGGTGAGCCGGTAGCCCGCCTCGGCGGGAACGCCGGCGATGGTGTAGACGCCTGATGCATTTGTCAATACCGAATCGATCGAAACGGTCGTCACCACGCCGCCTACGGTGGTGGTTCTCGTGAGCAGCACCGTGGCGCCGGCAATGGCGACAGTCGTGTCAACCGCGGTAATCTTGCCGGTGAGCGTGCCCACACTGCTCCCGACAGGCGTGAGCTGGACATTTGCCAAGACCGAATCCGCCGTCCGCAGGTCGAGCGGGGCCGGCGACAGGTAATCCAGGTATCCGGTCTTTGTCACGGCCAGGTCGTACCTTCCCGAGGCGAGGGAATCAAAAAGATATTTGCCGTCGTTCGCGGACGCCTCCGTGTCAAGGGCGGTGGAGGCGAGCCCCGCGCGCAGAAGCAGAACGATCTGCGCGCCCGCAACGGCGTTCGCGCCGCCGACCTCGGTGACGGTGCCGAGAATTCGCTTGACGCCCGCGCCGGTGGCCGCGGGAGTAAGGAGGACGTTGACGGTGTCCACGCTCTGCAGGCCGGTCAGGAACTGGCGGTTCGTCACATATCCGGTCGCGGCCACGGCGAGCTGACCGGTGGTCTGCTCGATGGCGGGAAGCTCGTAGGTTCCGCCGGCGACCGTCGTGTCAAGATACTGGTTTACGCCGGCGGTAAATGTTACCACCGCCCCGACGACCGGCGCGTTGCTCGCGGCGCTCGTCACAATGCCGCGGAGTGTGAGCGCGTGGGACGAAAACGCCATTACCAGGGCGCACAGCCAGAGCAGACCTGTTTTTTTGACCATAGCTTCACTCCCAAGTGCCGAAGTAGAAAAATCCCTTCATTAATAATAAGAGGCCCCCCTTGACAAGGGGGACCTCTTGTTTACAAGGACAAATAAACCCGCCTTACGGCATCACCACCTGTTTGTTATACACCGTACTCTTCTGCGTAACGTTCACCAGGTACATGCCGCTCGTGATGGTTTTCGGCAGCACAACCATGGTCGTGTTCGCGGTGATTCCGGTGCGGTAAACAAGCTTGCCGCTGATGGAGAGCAGGGATACCGTTCCCGCCTCGCTGAAATTGGCAAGATGCAGCATCCCGGCCGCCAGCATGATCTGCGGCACGCGGGACTTCGCACTTGACAAAAGCGTCGTGACGCCAACACCCGGGACCATGAGGAAGTCCTCGGTCAGAGGAGTCGCAGCCACCGTCACGGTTTTCACCTTGGTCCCGTAATTGGCTTTGTTCACGGTCATCGTATAGGTGCCGGCCGGAATATCGGTCAGCGTATACGTGCCGTTTGCCGCCACAACGGCGGTGTCGACAACAGTCCCGCCCAGGCCGCCCGACAGGATCTTCACCACCGCTCCGCCAAGGGGTTGACCGGTTGTGGAATCGGCCACTTGCCCGGAAATGGTAACGCCGGGAAGCGAGGCGAGCAGGAAGCTCTGGGTAACAGGGGCTGCGGCAACCGTTATTGCCACCGTTTTTGCAGTATGACCAGTGGCTGTGGCTTCCAGCCTGTAGTTGCCTGGCTGTACGCTGTCAATAGTATATGAACCGTTTGATCCAGCCACCGCCGAATCGAGGATCGTTCCACCGCCAGCACCAGCTGCAGTGCGCAAATAAACAATGGCACCTGCAAGCGGCGTTCCGCGGATGGAATCATCCACCAAGCCGGAAACCGTGACGCCGGCAGGCAGACCGACAAGCATGAAATCTTCGGTAACAGCGGTGTTGGCAACCGCAACGCCGTTAACCGTCTTTGAGGTGTGTCCCGCAGCTGTCGCAATTACTGAATAAGTGCCGGGCTGTACGCTGTCGAGGGAATAAGAACCGTTGGTTCCAACAACCGCAGAGTCAATTATTGTCCCACCAATTATGCCGCCAGTCCTGAGATAAACTTTGCCGCCCGCAAGAGGGGTTCCGGAAACCGAATCTTTTACACTACCGGAAATCGCGACGCCGGCAGGCAGGCCGACAAGCAGGAAATCCTGGGTGATGTCCACGGCAGCAACAACAGTCCGAACTGTCTTGGCAGTATGGCCCGCAGCGCTGGCGACCAAGTTATAAGTGCCGGCCTGGACATGGGTGAGAGAATACTGGCCGTTAGTACCCACTATCACCGAATCAACCGTCGTGGCGCCGCCGCCGATCGTACGAAGGCGGACAAGCGCGCCGGCAAGCGGGTCACCGCTCACCGAATCCTTGACAGCACCGGAAATGGTGATGCCCGGCGGCAGGGGAACGAGGTTTATGTTTCTCGTCACAGTCCCATTGGCCGTCACCACAATATTTGCTCCGGCGTATGGGGTGAACCCATCCAGTGTTGCCGTTGGGGCGTAAACCCCGGCAGGAACATTCGCAATCGAATAATCGCCCGTGGCAAGGGTCGTGTCTGAATACGAAGCGCCGCCGCCGAAGGCGGGTGTGAGCGTCACAATGACGCCGGCCAGAGGCTTGTTGTTCGGGGCAGTGCCCGAGTCAACAACACCCGTAACCGTTCCCGCGTTAACCGTGAATATCGTTGCCGCGAGAATTGAAAAAACCAAACTGATTTTACGTACCATCTGTACTCCTCCTTTGTTAAACATTCATTCTGTTTTCTGGTCAATTGAAAAATAAAAAAAGGTAATATATGCCCAGTCCCCTCCTTTCCATTATAAAAATCTTGATGGAATTGATTAAATGTTAGACACCCGCAAATCTTTTAATCAAATTGTAATTACCGGTTAATATCCGCACAAAGGGTATCGGATACAGTTATAATAAGGCAGCAAACAATGTGCTGAAAATTTATCTTGATGAAATTCAAGAGATTATTAATGAGGATATGCCATCGGTAATTTTTGTTTTTGTGGTTGATACACCCCGGTTTTATCATGCTTTTTTGGGCATTTTTCTTACTAACTTAAAATTCAATGAATTACAAGGAAATTTTTCTTTTGAGGTTTCGCCGCCACAAGTTTTGACCATTTAAGCGGATAAAGAAAGCTCAAGAATCAATAAAATCACGGTTGATTCATTTCCCAGACAAAACGCTTGTTTTCCATTTTATATTTTCTTTTTCATGAGCATTAGAGCGCGAATCATTAATGACTCTCCGCATTCCGCGGCCTTTAACATGGCCGCCGACCTGCATTTGCTTGCGACATGCGAAAACGGGCGGGCGGTTCTTGTCCGCATTTACACGTGGGAAAACCCTTCAATCACCCTCGGCATTGCGGAAAAACCCGATGGGACGCTTGACATGGCCGCGCTGGAAAAGCACGGCACCGAATGGATCCGCAGGCCCACGGGCGGCAGGAGCGTACTCCACGATCATGATGTCACCTATTCCTGCATTTTTTCAAGCGGAATTCCCGGCACGGGCGCGACGCTCATGGAAACCTACCGGATCATTTCGGGCTGCCTGATCGCAGGGCTCAAGTATGCGGGCATCGATTGCTCCAGCCACAACTCATCGTACGGCGGCCCGTCAAAAAGCGGCGTAAAACTCCCTTGCTTTCTCTCGCCCAACCGCCATGAAATAATGGTCAACGGAAAGAAGCTTGTCGGGTCGGCGCAGAAAAGGACGGCGCATGCGGTGCTCCAGCACGGCTCGATTCCCCTCTCGCCCGCTTTCAGGGGCCTCCCGGATTTTCTGCTCATTGACGAAAAAGAACGCGAGGCGCAGAAAAAGCTGCTCGTTCAGAAGTGCACCTGTATCAGTGAAATAGTGCCGGAAATAAAGGAACAAGAACTGCGGGAATGCCTGGTAAAGGGTTTTCGCGAAGCGTTGCCGGGCAAATCCGTTCTGTCAAACTGGACAAATGATGAAATTGGGGCAATCACGAGAATTGCAAAAAGCGATGAGTTCATCAACAAATGGCAGAAATGAGGGTTGGTACTTGAAGGAAAAAGGGAATTGAGAGAAAAATATTTAGGTGTCCGCCACCCCTTTTTCTATATATTTTTCTTTCCTGTTATTTTTTACTTCTCCGGAGAGATTCATGAAACATCTGATCGCCGCCATCCTATGCGCATTGCTTTTTATTGTTTCTCTGCAATGCTCAAAGTCCAAGCAGCCGGTGGGCCAACTCGAGGCCGTCGATTACGCCGCAATCCAGAAAAAAGCCGAAGCGTTTGTGCCGGCCATCGGCAAGACCGGCGGGGAAATAATCCTGTCGTCCTTTTCCGACCCGAAATCCTTTAACCCGATAACTTCCATCGAAACCACGACGAGCGAATTCACCGGATACCTGTATGAGGGCCTCATCCACATCAACACCGTGACGCTCAGGCCCGAGCCCGGCCTCGCACAATCGTGGGACGTTTCGAAGGACGGCCTCACCTGGGTGTTCCATCTCAGGCCCGGCGTTGTCTGGTCGGACAACGCACCGTTCACCGCTGCCGACGTCGAGTTCACGTTCAACAGCCTCGTGCTCAACGATTCCGTCAACCCGAATTCGTCGCGCGACATGTTCGTGATCGACGGGAAAAAGCCGGTGGTGAAAGCGCTTGACAGCATGACCGTGCAGTTCACGCTGCCGACGCCGTTCGCGCCGTTCCTCCGTGCCATGGCGCAAGAGATCTTGCCCAAGCATAAGTATCAGAAATACCTGAAAAACGGGAGTGGAAACTTCTCGAATTCGCTCGGCATACAGACCCCGCCCGATTCAATGGTCAGTACGGGGCCGTTTCTCGTGGAATCGTTCATCTCCCAGCAGAAAATCACTTACAGGCGCAACCCGCTGTATTGGCGGAAAGATTCGGCGGGAAACCGTCTGCCCTATCTGTCGCGTATCGCGTACATGATCGTACTCGACCAGAACGCGGAGCTGCTGCGGTTCAAGCGCGGCGAGATCGACTACCTGCACGCGAACGGCGAGGACTTCCCGGGCCTCAAGAGGGACGAGGCGCGGGGCAACTACACGGTGTACCGGCTCGGCCCGTCCTCGGGCAGCTATTTCGTGTTCTTCAACCAGAACACGGGCCGCGATCCCAAGACCGGAAAATTATATGTTGATTCGGTAAAGCTGTCGTGGTTCCGCAATGTCAAATTTCGCAAGGCCGTCGCCTATGCGTTTGACAAGGAAAGCATGATCCGCATCGTGATGAACGGCCTGGGCTACCCCCAATGGGGCCCCATGAGCCCGTCGGAAGGTTATTTTTACAACCCGGACGTCGCCACCTACCCTTACGATCTTGCAAAAGCAAAGGCGACGCTCGCCGAGGCAGGGTTTACGGATAAGAATAACGACAGCATCGTCGAAGACCCGTCGGGGCACCCCGTTGATTTCTCTTTTGTCACCAACAGCGGCAACCCCGTCCGCCAGAAGCTCTCGGAGATCATCCGCAAGGACTTCGAGCGCCTCGGATTCAGGGTGCATTTTCAGCTCATTGAGTTCAACAGCCTCATCCAGCGCATCGACAACCCGCCGTACGAATGGGACGCCATCATGCTCGGCCTCACCGGCGGCGTTGAGCCGCATATGGGAAAGAACGTGTGGCACACCACGGGCTCGCTGCACATGTGGTTCCCGCGCCAGAAAACGCCCTCGACGCCGTGGGAGGCGCGTATCGACTCCATCTTCGACGCGGCGGTGAAGGAGCTTGACGAAAGCAAACGCAAGGCGCTCTACGACGAATGGCAGCGCATCGCGGCCGACCAACTTCCGCTCATCTATACCGCGCTGCCCGAGCAGATCTTCTGCCTCGCGAACAAGTTCGGCAACATCAACCCCTGTCCCAACGGCGGCGTCCTCCACAACATCGAGTGGATCTACCGCCTGCCGGTGAAGTGATGCGCGACGACCTCATCAGACGTACGCTCATTTTGCTCCCGCAGCTGCTCGTCGTGACGTTCATAACTTTCCTTTTTATCAACCTCGCGCCGGGCGACATCCTCGCCAAATACCGGTTCGACCCGCGCATCTCGCCCGAGTCGGTGAAGAAGATCGAGCAGAAATACCATTTCGACAAGCCCGCCGTGGTGCAATACGGCTACTGGCTCGGCCGGCTTTGCCACCTCGACCTCGGCTACTCGTTCTCGCGCGAGGCAAACGTCACCACCGTGATCGCGGAGCGCGTGGGCAACACCCTGCTCATGTCGTCGATGGCGATCATCTTCACCTGGCTCATCGCGCTGCCGCTCGGCATCTACGCGGCGGTCAAGCAGTATTCGTGGGGCGACCGGATCCTTTCCTTCATCTCCTATTTCGGCATGTCGCTGCCCGGTTTTTTTTTCGCGCTCATCCTCATGTTCTGCATCTATTCGCTCAGCAACATCCCGTTCTTCGCCGCGCTTCCCATCGGGGGCATGGTGTCGCCCAACCACGAATCGCTTCCCTGGTTCGCCAAGATCGGCGACGTGGCGCTCCACCTCATTTTGCCCGTGCTCGTGCTCACCGTGACCGCGCTCGCAGGGCTGCAGAGGATCGCGCGCGGCAACATGCTCGAGGAACTGCGCAAGCAGTATGTGATCACGGCGCGGGCCAAGGGGCTTCCCGAAAACCAGGTGATTTACAAACACGCATTGCGCAACGCCATCAACCCGCTCATCACCCTGTTCGGCTATTCGTTCTCCGAACTCCTGTCGGGCGCGGCGATCCTCGAGATCGTGATCAACTGGCCGGGCCTGGGAAGCCTCATTTACCAGGCGGTGCGCGCGCAGGACACCTTTCTCGTGATGGGCAGCATGCTCATGGGCGGCGTCATGCTCATCGTGGGCAACCTCATCGCCGACCTTTTGCTCGTGGTCGCGGACCCGAGGGTGCGCTCATGAACCTGTTCAGGAACCAGCGCGAACTGAGAAAGCTCTCCCGGCACCCGCTCGCCATCGCCGGGTTCGCCGTGCTCGCCGTGTTCTACTTTGTCATGCTGCTGGCGGAGTTCATCGCGCCCTACGGGTACGACAGCGGCGACCGAGAGCTTTCGTACGTGCCGCCGAGCAGGGTGCATTTTATTTACAAGGGGCATTTCTCTTTGCGGCCATTCATCTATCCGTATTCCTATACCTTCAACGCCTATGCCGAGCGCGCGTACGTGGAAGACAGCGCAACCCCCTATTACCTTTCGCTGTTCGCAAAGGGCGACAAGGTGAAGCTGTGGGGGTTCATTCCCCTCAGCCGCCACCTCTACGGCGTGCAGGGAATGCCGCAAAAATGCCGTTACTACTGCCTTGGCGGCGACGGCGTGGGCCGCGACCTTTTTTCGCGCATCGTGTACGGTTCGCGCGTGTCGCTCACCATTGGTTTTTTCGGCGTGGCGATCACGTTTTTGCTCGGGTTCCTCGTGGGCGGCATCTCGGGCTATTACGGCGGCATGGTCGACAGCGTGCTCATGCGGTTCGCCGAGTGCTTCATGCTCGTGCCCGGGTTCTTTCTCATGCTCGCGCTGCGCAGCGCGTTCCCGGTGAAGCTCTCGTCCACCGCCGTGTACCTTCTCATCGTGGTGATCATGAGCTTCATCGAATGGGCGGGGTTCGCGCGCATCATCCGCGGCATGGCCCTCTCCATCAGCAAACAGGACTTTGTCAAGGCGGCCAAGGCCCTCGGCGCGTCGGACCTGCGCATCATCACGCGCCACGTGCTGCCGCAGACGCTCAGCTATGCCATCGTGGCGCTCACCCTCACCATCCCGGCGTACATCCTCGGCGAGTCCACGCTCAGCTTCATCGGCCTCGGCATCCAGGACCCGCAGGCAAGCTGGGGCAACCTGCTCTCCGCCGCCATGAACGTGTCGGACATACAGTACCATCCGTGGATTCTGATTCCGGGGATTTTTATATTCTTGTCGGTGATGGCGTTTAATTTTGTGGGTGACGGATTGCGGGATGCTTTGGATCCAAATAAATGATAATAAAAATTATTCGGGGGAGAAGTATCTCCCCCGGCCTCGGCCTCCTCGCCGCGCTACGCGCGTCTGCGGGGTCCTCGGCACTCCCCTCTCCTGGGTGCGGCCGGGTACCGACAGTGGCAAGCTTCACACATCCGCTGGGCGCACCCACGGACGGCGGCTGAATTGGAATTGTGTACTGCCGAGTTAATTGTTTGATGATTGCCGGTGGTTATAAGATAATGGAGCGATTATAATTGTATCCGTTTGGTACTGATTCCAGCACTTATTACATTTCAAAAAGAGGGGGAGGTTTCTTGCGCCAGGGGCGACTGGAGGGTGCGCCAAAGCGCATTGCCGGCCGACCCCGCCGATAGGCATCGGGGCGGACCGGCAACGAGGCCGAATGGCCGAGCCCGTAAGGAGAACCGTTGCCGACTGGCAGGCGCCATGAATTTATAGTAAATTAATATTACAGGAGGATTGATGCCAGACATACTTTCCCAAATAGCAACGTGCGTGGAAAAAGGGAAAATCAGCGCGGCCGCGCCGTTTCCGCCCGACATGAAGGGCAAGGACGGGGCCGACGAGCTCACCGGGCTCGCCTTGACACAAGGGATTCCTCCCCAGGAGGTTCTGTCGAAAGGGCTCGTGCCGGGCATGTACAACGTGGGCGAGAAGTTCAGGCTCAACAAGGTGTTCATTCCCGACGTGCTCATGGCGGCCAAGGCCATGTACGCGGGCATGAAGCACCTCAAGCCGTATTTCCTGTCGGGCGCAGTGAAGCGCAGGGGCACGTTCGTGATCGGCACCGCAGCGGGGGACCTGCACGACATCGGCAAGAACCTCGTGGCCATGATCGTGGAGGGCGGCGGCTGGGAGGTGGTGGACCTCGGCGTGGACGTGTCCATTGACAAATTCGTAAAGGCCGCGGGCGAGCACCCGGGCTGCAGCGTGGGCATTTCCACCCTGCTCACCACCACCATGATGAACATGGAAAAAACGACCAGGGAACTCAAGGAAAAATTCCCCGGCATCAGGGTGATCGTGGGCGGCGCACCGCTCACCAGGGAGTTCGCGGACAAAATCGGCGCGGCATATTCCGCCGATCCCCAGGGAGCGGTTGATTTCTTGAATTCGGGAAAATAAAACAAGATGGCCACAGAGGCACAGAGACACTGAGATTAATAATGTTTTAATGGTAACCTTCACAAATGTTTAATTGATGTTGAAGCAATAAGCATTCCCTATCAAACTCTCATTTTGCCTTCTCTGTGCCTCCGTGTCTCTGTGGCTAAATCTTTTGAGGAAACCATGAAAACAATCGTCGAAACCGTCAAATCCGGTTCCATCCTCGTCTCCGACGGCGCATGGGGCACCTTTCTCCACAAGAAAGGGCTCGAGCCGGGCCAGTGCCCCGAGCTTTGGTGCATCACCCGGAAAAACGACGTGCTTGACATTGCGAAAAGCTACGCGGGCGCGGGCGCCGACATGATCGAATCGAACAGCTTCGGCGCCAACCGGTTCAAGCTCATTCATTACGGCCTCGAGGCACGCGCAAGGGAAATGAACCGCGCCGCTGCCGCGATCTCGCGCGAGGCAGCCGGTCCAAACCGGCACGTGATCGCGTCCGTCGGCCCCACGGGCAAGATCCTCATGATGGGCGACGTCACGGAAGAAGAAATCTACGGCGCGTTCAAGGAGCAGGCAGTTGCACTCGAGGAGGGCGGCGCCGACGCGTGCTGCATCGAGACCATGACCGCGCTCGACGAGGCGTGCATCGCGGTGAAGGCGGCCCGGGAGAACACGAGGCTCGAGGTCATCTGCACGTTCACATTCGACAAGACCGTCGACAACACCTTTCGCACCATGATGGGCGTGTCGCCCGCCGAAATGGCGGCCGCGCTTGTCAAGGCCGGCGCGCACGTCATCGGCACGAACTGCGGCAACGGCATGGAGCGGATGGTCGAGATCGTGCGGGAAATCCGCGCTGCCGACAAGGCCACGCCCGTGCTCGTGCACGCGAACGCCGGGCTGCCGCAGGCCAAGGACGGCCAGATCGTGTATCCCGAAACGCCGGAGATGATGGCGGGACTGGTGCCCGCGATTGTTTCCGCCGGCGCGAATATCGTCGGCGGGTGTTGCGGGACGACGCCGGAGCATATAGCGAAAATTGTAGCGGCTGTAAAATCGATTAGAAAATAATAATGCGGTCTCGGCCATAGGCCTCGGGCCGCCACGGCACTATTTGCAGAGACGCACTGCCGTGCGTCTCTGCAAAAGGCGGGTCCGGGCGGCATCGTGTTCCAGCACGACCTCCAGTCCGGCCTAACGCGAAAACCAAAGATTTCAATTGTGTTTTGTTTCTTCCCCATCAGCGCCGACTCCGAGGACGGTAGGCCATTCCGAACGGGCATACCCATTTATACCTCAGAATTCCAGGTTTTCCGCTAGAAAACACTTTTATCATCTATCGGTTTAAATATTATGAATTTTATTATATATTACTTTTAGCAGGCCTAAAACATGGAGAAATGCAATATGAAAAATAAAGTCATGGCATTTACAGTACTTTTTCTATTTTCCATGAATGCGAATGCGGAGATAGCGGTTGGCGATACTTTTGTACTTTGGGCCGGTTTTGGTAATTTTTTAGGCATGAGCGGTGGCTACATCGAGGGGACCGAAGTGCTCGATTCCTCCCTGGTAAAAGGAGATACCTCGGTCTACTTCTTCTCCTGCATTAAAACGACAGCATACCAGTTCTGGGAAGGCACGCCGCAAAGACTACCTGGATTATCGATGCAGTCTAAAATGACAATCCTGAACAAGACCCCGTCCACTATTGCAAGCAGTTCCGTCCGATTCAGGAATGCAACCTGGATAATTGGAGAAAAATCAGATTTCCTTTTTTATCCCGCGCTTAAAAATGCCTCTCCCTACTGGTCAATCCCGATCAACACAACGGATTCCGCGTTTCTTCCTAGTGATTATTACACAGTCAGGGTATCCGACACAACCGGCATAAAATGGTGCCGTGATCCCAGCGACGATCATTTGTTTAATGGAAAATTCCTTCAATTCAATGACCGGTTTGACACCATCGGAAAATATGACCCGGATTCCTTGAAGTATTCCAGTTTCAATGGCCCCCCGTCGTGGCGTGCAATCGGCGGGTATATGAGCGGCGACATCAATCCCTTTCATGTGTTGTATGTTGCAACATCGAGCACCATTCCCCCCTTACAAGCTGATTCCTTGACAATTGAGCAAGGCCTTTATAGCAACCAGATTACATATTATAGGCCCAAACAAACCGTAGGAGCCGTTATTCCCCCACCTGCGAAGAGTCCCGTTTATAATTGGAAGGTTGTCGGCCTGTATGATGTGCTTGGAAGGGAAATGCGTGGTTTTTCGCAACCAAAATCTTCAAACATCTTTATTATCAAAAAAACAGCTGCAATTAATTCAACGATGAAATACGAATTGAAATTTAAAAATTAGCACATTGAATTAAACTTTTATCTCGGCGTCGCATCCGGCAGCCCACCGTCAACAGGAATAGTCGCACCTGTCGTCGGGGTCTGGTGGGTGACAAAGAACAAAACCGCGTTCGCCACATGCCGGGCGGTGACCTTCGCCTTGAGCAGGTTCCGCTGGCGGTAATACTCTTCCAATCCCTTTTCGTCAAGCCCGCGCGCCTTCATGCGGTCGGGCCCCACCTGCTGCCACAGCCCGGACTTGGTCGCCCCGTGCGAAAACACGGCGTCGGGCGACACCATGTTCACGCGCACGCCCATCTCCGCGAATTCGAGACTCGCGATGCGGCCGAGCTGATGCGCGGCCGCCTTGGTGGCGCTGTATGCGCCGAACTTCGCGCCGGGCGCGAAAACGTTCTTGGTCGACACGAGCACAATATCGCCGCCCGTGTTTTGCGCCCTGAAGAGTCGGCCCGCCTCGGCGAGCAGGTTGAGCGTGCCGTCAATGTTGACGCGCTCGAGCCTGCGGAACGCCTCAACGTCCATTTCGACGAGCGGCGACACATGGGCAAGCCCGGCGTTTACGATCACGATATCAAGGCCGCCAAATACTTTTATTGCCGTTTCGAAGGCAGACGCGACCGAAGAGGAGTCGGTCACGTCGAGCGGGGCATGTGCGACGCGGTTTCCATGGGTTGCTTTAAGGGCCTTCGCCATCGCGTCGAGACGATCGCCCGCGAGGTCGGTGACCATGAGACTGCACCCCAGCTCAAGCAGCGCCTCGCAGATGCCCGAGCCTATCGCCCCCGCCGCGCCCGTGACCAGCGCCGCGGCGCCGCCAAGCGGCGCGTTTCCGCTTTTCATTTTCGCCACCTGGAAGCCGCGGAACTCCATTTCGAACAGATGGCTTTCCGCAAGCGCCTTGTAGGTGCCTCCGGTTTCAAAAATGTTGCGCTTGACAAACAGCGCCTGCTCGGTGATGTCTGCTACCGCAACGGCCCTTTTCGGGTTTTTAGCGGCGCACACGGCGCCGAGCCCGGGAATAAACACCACGCGCGGCAAGGCATCGAATCCTGGGGACGCGGTTTGGATTTTTGTTGACGAATATTTTTTGATACGCGACGCATACATTTCGGAAAACGAGGCGACGGCCTCGGCACATTGCCGTCTGAACGCGTTGCCATCACTAAAGTTTGGGTTGTCAATCCACAACGGATATGATTTTGTCCGTACGCAATAGTCCGGCGTGAGGGGCGCGGTGCAGAAAAGCTCTTTTGCACCATTGGCGCCCAGAAGGCCAAGCACTTCCTCGGAAATGAGCGGCGCAAGCGATATCTTGTCATGAGGATTGTCGGGATCGCCCGAATCCGGCGACAACAGGCCGCGCAGCATGGGCGCGACCGCGGCGTACCGCTTCCAGGCGGTCTCGACCGGCGTGTCGTTGACAACAGGCAGTTCGCGGCTGCGCGATTTTTTAAGATACGCCTCTGCCCGGCTCACCAGCTCTATGGTGTCGTCGTAGGCCTGCTTCGGCCCCGCGCCCCAGGTTATGAGCCCGTGATGCATCACCACGACGGCGCGCGCATCTTTTTTCTTTTGTACGGTGTCGGACACGGCGCGGCCGAGCGCGAGCCCGGCGTCGGCATAGGGCAGCACCGCGACGTTTTTACCGAGCGCCTCGGAAACCGTCTTCTCCCCGCCTTCCCTATTGCACAGCGCGAGTACGGCGGCCGGGTGCGTATGGATGATGCAGGGCTTGTCGAGAAACGCATGCATGAGCGTCTCCACCGACGCGGTGGCGTCCGATTGCTGGAGCAGGTGCGTTCGGAATTCATTTGCCATGCCTGAATCGCTTATTGACCGAAGCTGCCTGAACTTCTTGACGTATGCGAGATCGAGGCACACGAAACCCGACGGGCCTATCGAATCGAGCGCAAGGCCCGAGGCTTTGACAAACAGCGCGGCCGAGCCGCCCGCCATGGTCTTCACCGTTGCTTTTATGGAGGTGTTGCCGCCGCCGTGCAGGGCAAGCCCGGGCTCGCTTCCCACCAGCCGCGTTGCGTACGCCAGCAAGGCAACGGAGTTGCCGGCGGTCGCGCCATGTTTTGACACGAATTCCTTGGCGTTTTTTTCAGACCATTTGTTCTTCATGTATGATCCTATTGTTCAAATAAAATCACCACAGGGACACGGAGAGCACAGAGAAAAAACAGAGTTGAAAGTTGAAGGTTAAAAGTTGAAAGTCACAGCACACGCAAAACACATTTAACTTTCAGCTTCCAACTTTAAACTATCTGCATTCTCTGTGTCCTCCGCGTCTCTGTGGCGGACTGTTTTATTTTATCGCATCAGTCATCATCCTGATGTTTTGCGCCACATTCCTGTCCTCAAACACGGCGCTGCCGGTCACCACGATGTCCGGCTCCATCTTCGCCACCTCGTTGATGTTCTCCTTTGTCACCCCCCCGTCGATACACAGGAATATATCCCTGCCGCTCTCCTCGATGAGCTCCCACAGCTTCGCCGCGCGGGCCGCGGTGTCGGGATACAGGGTCTGGCCCGGATACCCCGGGTTGATGCCGAGCAACGTCACCACGTCGGCGTCCTCGAGCAGCGGCTTCACGTCGCACAGCGCCGTGCCGGGATTCACGGCCACGCCGGCGGCGATGCCGCGCTGCGCGTCGTTGATGTTCTTGAGCGTGCCGATGAACTGCAGGCACGCGCGCACGTGCACGCACGACTCCACGTGAACCGAGATGATGTCGGCCCCGGCCGACGCGTACTGCTTGATGGAATCGAAGGGGTCTTCGACCATCAGGTGCACGTCCTTGAGCATCTTGGTCTTCACCGCCTTGACAAACGCGGGCCCGACGGTGAGCTGCGGGACAAAATGCCCGTCCATCACGTCGAAATGGAGCATGCCCGCGCCGCTGTTCTCCAAAAGCGCGATGTCGTCCGCAAGGGACATGAGGTCGGCGCTCAGGACCCCAATGCTCAGCCTTCCGCTCATACTGTTGCTCCTTACGGGTCTTCCCGTCTATTCGTCATGTTCCAATAAAAATCTGCCACAGAGACACAGAGAACACGGAGAAAAATTACCCATAGTTGGAAGTTAAAGGTTGAAAGTTATAGGTTAGGAGCAAAGAAAAAAAACACCTTCAACTTTCAACTTCAAACATTAACCTTACATGTCTTCTCTGTGCCTCCGTGTCTCTACGGCTATCTCATTTTTCCTTCTGCTTCCGCAAATTCGCGTGCGCCAGGTACAGCTCGAACGCCTGCTCGGGCTTCATGTGCTCGTGCACCACCTTGCGCACGGCCTTGATCATTGCCACGGGCGCCTCGGACTGGAAGATGTTGCGGCCCATGTCGACCCCGGAGGCGCCCTGCTGGATCGCCTCGTACGCCATCTTGAGCGCGTCGAGCTCGGGCAGCTTCTTGCCGCCCGCGATCACGATGGGCACCGGGCAGGCCGAGGTGACCGTCTCGAAGTCCGGCACGAAATACGTCTTGACAAACGCGGCACCCAGCTCCGCGCACATGCGCGTGGCGAGCCGTATATACTTGGCGTCGCGCACCATGTCCTTGCCCACCGCGGTCACGCCGAGCACCGGCATGCCCACCTTGTTGCCCGCGTCCACCAGGCTGGTGAGGTTGGTCACCGACTGCGTCTCGTGCTCCCCGCCCACGAACACCTGCGTCGCCACCGCGCACGCATTCACGCGAAGGGCGTCGTCCATGTCCATGGCGATATGCTCGTTCGAAAGTTCCTTGAGGATGCTCGGCCCGCCGCTGGCGCGCAGCACCGTTGCCTTATTGAGCGACGGCGGGATCACGGAGCGCAGAATCCCGCGCGTGAGCATGAGTGCGTCCGCAAACGGCGCAAGCGGCAGTATCGTGATGTCGGGCCGCTCAAGGCCCGTGGTGGGACCCTGGAAATACCCGTGGTCGAACGCGAGCATCACGGTCTTTCCCGACTCGGCGTTGAAGATCCTGGCAAGCCTGTTCTTCATGCCCCAGTCGTAGCTGTTGGAGCCTTTTAGAAAGAAAAGCTCGCTCTTCTGCGGCACATCGGTGTAAAAGTTTTTTTCGACTTTTGAGGTGTCTGCTTCGGGCATGTGGGACTCCTTGTATTGGATGTTTTTCGTGGGTATTTGGCTGGAAAGGAAAATAATTAATAGGATAGATGCGGGATGGGAATTAATAGACGTATAATTTGCAATTCTAAAAAATAAAAATATAAATCCGGGCGTTCCGCCGCTCCGCGGCGGCGGCCCTCCTTCCGGGCTAGGCTATTCGCCTCGTTCCCGGACCGCCCGATGCCGCTTCGCGGTGGGGTCGGCCGGCAATGCGCTCCAGCGCACCCTACAGTCCGGCCTAACGCGAAGAGCAAATCTAAGGAATTCTGGCGGGGGTTGGAGTTGCGTTTGGGGAGAGGGATATTTAGTTTCTTGGTGTTATCGCAAGAACAGACCTATTCCGATGATGCGAAGAGCCTGTTGAAAAATGAAAGGCCGAAATTGATTAAATATCTCGTTACCGTATTACTCATCGTCGTGGTTTTAGTCGTGCTTCTTCTGACAATGAATCATTCTCATCCTATCAACATGAATGCAATTAACGTTGTAATGAACAGCCTCTTTATTGTTACAGCTCTTGCTGGCATCGTACTCTCGGTAGTTGCATATGGGCGGAAAAAGAACCTTGCATTGTTAACCATCTGTACAGTATTCGTACTTGAACTCGTTCTTGTTTACGGCAATTATGCTGTGACCAAGCATCTGCTTACAGTTAATCAATTGGAGATGCAAGGCACCGCTTACGCTGGATACAGTTCGGACACTACAGTGAATGCTCGATTTGTTCAAGAAAAGAGGGTCGGCGGCTATCGGTTTAAAATCCCCCTTGGCAATATCCTTTTGCTGCTTGCTGTTTGGCAGTTAGGATGGGATAGAAAGAATAACAATTCTCCGTGACCTCCTTTAAAAAATGTTTAATTCTTCGGGACGAACCATTTTTTGTCGTGCAATTCCAACGCGGCAGTTTAATTGAAGTTAAAGGATAACAAACATGGCAAAACTCCTCGTCTTCAACAACATTTCCCTCGACGGCTTCTTCACCGACGCGAACAGCGACATGAGCTTCGCGCACAATGACGTGCCTGATCCCGAGTGGGACGCGTTTGTGCAGGGCAATGCTGCCGGCGGCGGTACGCTTTTGTTCGGAAGAAAAACCTACGAAATGATGGCTGGATTCTGGACCTCGCCGCTCGCGAAAAAAAACATGCCTGTTGTGGCGGAACAGATGAACAGGCATTCCAAGGTGGTGTTTTCAAAAACGCTTGAAAAGGCGTCATGGAACAACACGCGGCTGGTGAAAACCGGCATGATCGCCGAAGTCCGGAACATGAAAAAGGAGCCCGGACCCGGCCTGGCCATTCTCGGGAGCGGCAGCATCGTTGCGCAGCTGGCGCAGGAGGGGTTGATTGACGAATACCAATTCGTGGTGAACCCCGTGGTGATCGGCAGGGGAAGGACGATGTTTGAGGGAGTGAAGGAAAAAATTTCGCTCAAACTGACAAAGACCCGGGCTTTTAGAAATGGCAACGTCTTCCTATGTCATGAGCAAATCAACTGAGAAATAAACCGGTTTTTTCTTCTCGCCGCACAACCGTTCTTATACGTCCTGTCAAGGAACATTAAAACATTCGTTGCCATTTTTTCGTGAGTATGGCATAATCAATGAGCGGGTTGACAACTCATAAAACCGGTAAAAAGAGAACCGCCGATGCCGTTTTCCATTTCATACGATCCTAATGACGGGATTGTCTGCGTGCAGATTTCCGGCGATGCCACGCATGAGGCCTACTGCGGTTTTCGCGACGAGGCGCTGCGGATGTACCGCGAAAAATCATGTTCATGCCTCCTTGTTGACCTGAGAAACCTGGTCACCTCGAAGAGCTCGATACTCACCTGCTTTGATTTCGGGCAATCTTTCGCGCATGTTTTGCCGCACCTCCGGATCGCCCATGTGCTGCCGGAGGACGAAAAATCCAGGAACGACGTGGTTTTCACCTCAACGGTGGGCGCGAACCGGGGGCTGATATCAAAGGAATTCATGACGGTTGAAGAGGCGAAGCAATGGCAGATGGAGTGACTGCGCGAATAACTATACCTGATATTTTCTTAGGTTTCTCCTATGTCCTTTTGGATCCACAAAACCGATAAAAATGGTAAAGGGTATTATTATCTCTCTTCAGCGCATCTTGTTCTTGGCTTGCCGGTACCAATAATTATTGTTGGAATAATGGTCTCCTTCGTACTTCCGAAATTCCTAGACTCTCACAGAATTGTTTTAGCAAAAGTTCAAGCGGAGAAAATGGGGCTTACGGTCTTGACTGATAATAGTAAAATCAACACGGATCAGAAGCAGATAATCGGCAATCTGCGGGGATATATTTCAGAAAATCATCTTGATCCAAAATATTTTTACATTGATATAAAACAAATCAATCCGAAAAACAATTCTTTTGATTTGTGGCACATCAGCGCATTTTTTCCGGAAAACCGGGGCATGAAGGGAAATCCTGGCGGGTTGTGCCGGACATTATATACTGATTCATCAGGGCATATCATAAATCAATTACTTTGGAAATAATGAGCGAATTTTTTCGTGACCATGCCTACCCTTCTCCTCATCACCGCATCCTCCCCCGAAATCCGACGCATCAGAAAGCCGCGCGTGCTCAATTTCCAGCAGATCACCATGCCCTATCTTGCCGCGCGGGTGCCCGGTCATTGGCGGGTTTTTCACGTTGACGAAGAAGCGGAAAAAATCGATTGGAACGCGAAGCCCGACGTGGTCGGCATCACCTTTCACACGCCGAGCGCGTATCATGCGTACGAGATCGCCGCGCATTTCAGGTCGCGTGGCGCGTGCGTGGCGCTGGGCGGCCCGCACGTGACGCTCGTGCCCGAAGAGGCGCAGCAGCATGGCGATGTGATTTTCATCGGCGAGGCCGAAGGCCTGTGGGAGAAATTCCTGAGGGAGTATGAAGCCGGGGTTTGCTCTCGCGTTTATCAACAGACAGCCGCGCCGCCGCTCGAAAACATTCCCATGGCCCGCAAGGGATTGTTCCACCGGCGCGATCGCACAAGCGGCGTTCTCTTTGCCACGCGCGGCTGCCCGCATTGCTGCGATTTCTGCACCGTTGCCGTGATGTACTGTCACGGGCTGCGCAGAAGGCCCGTTGCCGAGGTCGCGGCCGAATACGGTTCGTTCAAGGGCAAGGTGATTATTTTCTGGGACGACAACATCGCCGGCGACATGGCATACGCCAAGGAACTGTTCGCCGCCATTGCTCCCCATAAAAAATGGTGGAGCAGCCAGGCGGCCGTTCAGGCGGGAAAAGACGAGGGTTTTCTGGAGGCGGCCAAAGCCAGCGGGTGCAGGCAGTTGTTTCTGGGGCTGGAGTCCATTTCCCAGCCGAGCATGAGCGGGGTGAACAAGGGGTTCAACCGCGTGGAGGAATACGCGGAGATCATCGGGCGCATTCATGCGCACGGCATCGCAGTGCAGGCCGGGATCGTTTTCGGGTTTGACAACGACACGCCCGAGATATTCCGCGACACGCTTGACTTTCTAGAAAAGACCGGCGTGCAGAACGCGACGTTCAACATTTTGACGCCGTTCCCGGGCACGCCGCTTTTCAGCAGGCTCGAGGCGCAAGGCCGCATCGTGACGCGCGACTGGCGGAAGTACAACAGCCGCAATGATGTGGTCTTTTTGCCAAAGCTTATGAGCGCGGCCGAACTGTCGGCCGGTTTCCGATATGCAAACGAACGGTTTTATTCACCCGCCTGCATTGTCAAACGGGCGCTGCGCTCGCCCGTTCAGGCATGGTGGACAATGCCGCTGAATATGGCGTACCGGCATCGATGGAGGAAGATGGCACACTATGCCGGTCAAACGTCCGGAACGGTCCCGGTCGCCTTTCCTACTCCAGCTCCAAGCATTTTAACAAGCAAATGAAACAACGGCCTCGTCGATTTTTTCCGCCTCATGTTTGAGATATTGTTGATAATACCGGATATATTTTTAATAATTCCCGTTCGGATTATGAACCGGTTTTTTCCAAACCTCTTGACAGCACCATGAGGGAAAAATCATGGCCACTATCGGCGTTTGCGGCGACAATTGCGACGTATGCCCCCGGTACCATGCCACTAAATCCGGCAAGATTGAGGATTTGGAAAAAATAAAGTCATTATACGTCCGACTCGGCATGCGCAAGGAATCCTCCCTTGCTGCCGAACTGGCCTGCAACAGCTGTTCGCCGGAAAAGCCGTGTGCTTATCCTGATTTGTTGCAGTGCGCAAATTCCAAGAGGATGAAAAATTGCGGATTTTGCTGCGAATATCCATGCGGAAAGATAAACGCCGTTTTCGCGAAAACCGATTCATGGCTGGATGCAATACAGGGTAGCTGCACAGAAGAAGAATTTCAGATGCTGGCAAAGGCGTTCGGTAAGAAGAAATGTTATCTGGACGAAATTCATAAAGAAAAACATTCCTGACCTATCCCATCATTTTATAACCGCGATTGGATCAAATTCATGAAAAATTTCTTTGCCGTCATCCCTAGTGTTCTTTACCTCATCGTCGGCGTCATTTCATTGACCATGGCGCAAAAATCCCTGTTTGCAATAAATTTCCTGCCTTTTCATGAACATGCCGCCGGCGGGTCATTCAACGCGCTGAGCAAAGGACTGCAACAAGTCATCCTCGCCTTAATGGAAACAACGGGCCTCGGCTTCTTGATTGCCGGCATATTATTGATCCTCTCTCCGCTCCTATTCATATTCAAGGCCGGTACATTGGTAAAAATCGAAATTCCTTCCCTGTGCGCGCTGTATTCCCTTGGATTGTGTCTGACCAACCTTCGCTTTCACCGGAATACCGGCGCGGACACACCGTGGAAAGGCTCGCTGATTGCGGCGGTGCTGATTATCGTCGGCATTGTGCTGTCAAGCTTTTCATTTTAAACGGCTGGATCTCGGGTGAAAGCCGGGCACTTCCTTAATCAAACCTGAAAAGCAAAAAAAAGTCCTACCGGAATCCGGCAGGACCTAAAAAGCCAAGCACAATCCATTTTACATTTCCGGGGCGAAATCATCGCTCCCGCCGTCGATGAACGGCAACGGCCGGGGCGGCACTTGCGCGAATTCATAATAGATGGTCAGGACATCGGCGGTATGATACATGCCCGCGTCATAATGAAACTCAACATCGACCACGTTGTTGTTCTCCCGGTTGCCCATGCCCGTGCCGGCCCTGCTGGATTTTTCCTGCCTTGACTCGTCCGCCGCAGCCGATCGTGCCGCCGAAGGCGCGCCTGCGAGGAACTTGTCCTTTTTGCACTCCTCTTCCCTTTGGGCAAACGGTGTGGGCGGGCGGAGGACCGCGTCGAGCTCGGCGCGGTTCCAGAAATAGGCGACACCGATAACGCCGAGGTTCCGGATGTAATTCTTATTGTCGCGGCTTCCTTTCCAGTCCGCATAGGAATTGCCTTGGTCGGTAAAAATGAACCGCCGCAAAGACCCGCGGTCAGTCTGCCATCCGCGGAGGGTGAGCGACGAATTCGCGTCAATCATCCATTTCTGCGCTTTTTCCGGCGTGGTCCGCTTGCCGTCTATGGTATTGAGGCCGTCAATGGTCACCGCCACCGCCACCCTGACCGGAAGCGGGTTATTGATGACTATTGAATATTCCGATCCCGGCTGCACCTGCAGCCAGGGCCTGCCGTTCTTTCTGACTTCCGGGAAACTTCCGTAATCGTTTGCGATGACCCGGGATTCGAAGTTGTAACCCTGAAAACGGGTGGTCGCCGCATCGGCGGAAGAAAGGAGTGCGGCGCAGATCCCGCAGAGAACTAGGCGCTTGAACATAGAACCTCCTTGAAAAAGTGATTGGTTGTTTTCATTGCCCTTATACCGTTTTGGACAGAGCAGAACGGAAAAAGTTCCATGAAATTGAAACGGAGGGATTTTGAGGAAAATCCAAGAAGGTCGAACATACTTGGATGAGGCCGGAATGAAGATATTTTTTAATTAAGGAGAAAAAGATCTCAATCGGCAAACTGCGGTCAAGGTATATGCTAGGACAAACGCGCTTGATGGTCGCTTTTTTCCAACACTATTTATGCGACGCAATAAACTTCGCGAGTATATCCTGAGAGGTTCCTGCGCCGATGTCGAACCATTTGCGGGAGAAATTCGTAATCGATTTCTTAAATTTTGTCCCCTTTGCATCGGCCCAATACACCACCCGCATCACAGGCCTTGATTTAGTGAGCGGGACGTTGAATTCGTACTGGAGCTCGCAGACCAGGCACTTCTTTTTGTAGGTGTTCACATTATCGAAATAGGCGATGAGGCATTTGTAGGTCCCCCGGGGGGTCGTGACGATGCTGTTCTTGACATATGCGCATAACGGGTTCTTGTCGGCGGCTTCGGTGCCGCCCTTGAGCGCACCGTCGGTTTTTGTCCACACGCTCTCCGGGAATACCACCGCCGCCACCTTGGCCTCCACCTCGAGAAACACGGAGGATTTCGGGCAGCGCTCCGACGAGCACTGGCCAAAAACGCAATTCGCCATCACAACAAGCAAAACGGCGGCAAGTTTTTTCATAACATCCCCTTGCAAAACGATTTTGCCGCCCAGCCGGTCAATTTCCGGCGTGGAAGGCTGCACTATGGTAAAATAAAGCATGTCTTTGTTTCTGTCAACTTTGACAAATCGAACTATCCGTTATTGGTTTCCGGGCAGGACACGTGCATTTCAATGTTGGCCGCTACCATCCGGGCAGATAATAAAATTAAGCGCCATGGAAGAACCGTTGAAATCCCGGCAATAGTAAGAACTCCATTACTAATTATCACATTTTATCACAATTCGGATTTATCAATTATGAGAACATTTCTCATCCTTGAGAAGTTTTCCAGCTGGTGCAAATCCCCAATATCTTTATTTTTAAATTGTTTAAGAGATTTTCGCTTTATCGAATTCTCCTCGCTTTTTAATGCATGACATGAATGGTATGGCAGTTGCTGATTCCAATATGCTTTTCAGATTCACGCCCTCAAAGATCAGTAATATTTTTACACCGGTATCCGACATTATTTTGGAAGGTTTCCGCAAATGGACATTCATCCTACCGCCGTTATTGATCCGGATGCCCGATTGGCCAGCGGAGTCGTTGTCGGCCCTTATGTGGTGATTGAAAGCGGAGTGACGATCGGCCCCCGCACCACAATAGGGGCTCATGCGATTATCCACCGTTTTGTACGAATGGGGGAAGATAACCGCGTGCATCCGAACGCCATCATCGGCGGATTGCCGCAGGACATTTCTTTTACGGGAAAAGAAACCTGGGTTGAGATCGCCAATCGTAATGTTTTCCGGGAGGGCGTTACAGTCAACCGGTCCACTACACCGGACGCACCAACAAAAATCGGATCGGACTGCCTGCTCATGGCAAACGTACACGTCGCCCACGATTGTTGCCTCGGCGACCGGGTCATTCTCGCCAATAACACGGCGCTCGGGGGCCATGTGAAAATCGAAGATTTGGCGTTTATCGGCGGTGGAGTCGTGGTACACCAGTTTTGCAGGATAGGATCGCTCGCAATGGTGGCGGGATTCATCGCCGTCCGCCAGGACGTGCTCCCCTATTGCATGGTTGCGGGAACGCCGGTGCGGCATTACCGTCTCAACACCATCGGCCTGCGGAGAAACGGCATCACCGGCGAACGTTATCACGCACTTGAAACAGCGTTCCGCGCGCTGCGCGACGGAAGAAACCCGGGCCCCGGCGCAGCATTTCCGGAGGTGGAACACCTTCGGCGGTGGCGAGCGCAGCCTTCGCGGCGCGGCGTTTATCGTTTCTTTCGTCCTGAATCAAAGACGGTTGAAGCAGAGCTACTTACATTTTAGGAAAACATGCCGGACGGCACAGACCCGCCCACCTGATACCGCGTCTGCGAAATTTTCCCTTCTCCCGCGTGCGGCGATTAGTCATCTTCTTTTACTTTTCGGTTTCGCATTTTCATTCCCAAATCCGACGTTGCGCCGCCATCTGTGGCATTTTGCTTGCTCATTTTTTCCTGATTAGTCATCAGTCAATACGAGGCGCTCGCGATGCCAGTACTGCAGCTCATTAAAAAGAAGGCCACCTCAGTGTTGCCGCGCCGCCCGGTTACCGAAGCCCGGGAGAAAAGCGATCGGCCTGTGCAAACCACCAGGCATTATTTCCCGATTTTCCACACCGTGGCAATGCAGTGGAGCCAGGATTACCGGCGCGATCAGTCTGTTCCCGCCCGACAAAGAAAAATATGGTCCCGGCCGCTCTGCACGCCCGCGTTCACTGCCGCCGCGGCAATCGCTACGGTGCTGCTTGTCTTTGTGGAATTGACCTTCTCGCCGTTTGAGGAATGGTATTTCACGCGGCTTGCCAAAAAGTGCACCTTCACCGTTGAGCAGGGGCCTTCCACGAGCATCCGGTTTCCCGCAAACGGCCCCTATGACTTGCGGCTCGGCTACAGCAGAATACCAGGATTTATCGCGGCATTGTCAAGCGCCGGGTTTGCCGTTGTGCGCCAGGCAAGAATTTCGCCCGAAATGGGCGCCGCTTTCGACCACGGCTATAACCTGCCATTCAATGAAAAACAGCAGGCCGGCATGACCATGCGCGACAAGAACGGCCGCATCATTTTTCAATCGCTGTTTCCTTCCCCGGTCTATGCATCCTTCGACTCGATCCCGGACATCACCGTCAAGTCGCTCCTTGCCATCGAGGACAAGAAACTGCTTGACCGACGCCATCCTTCGCTCAACCCCGCGGTGAACTGGCAACGGTTTTTTCTTGCCGCTTTCCGGTACGCCGAGTCCAGACTGGGCATCCGCTCCCGCGTGCCGGGCGCAAGCACCCTCGCAACGCAAATGGAAAAATACCGCCATTCAAGCCGGGGAAAAACGTCGGGGGCCTCGGAAAAATTCCGGCAAATGAAATCCGCTTCGCTTCTGGCCTACCGCGGGGGCGGCAACACGGTTCCGGCGCGCAGGGAAATCACTCTCCAATATATCAACACTTCGCCCCTCGGTGCCGTTCCGGGTTACGGCGAGATATTCGGGCTCGGCGAAGGCCTCCGCAGCCTGTACGGCGTGAATTTCGATTCTGTCAATGCTGCGCTCCGCGGGGACGGTACAGCGTCCCTCGAAACGCGGGCGCGTTACTTTCGCATGGTCCTGAGCCTGCTGTTCGCCCACCAGCGCCCCGGATTTTACCTCGGCTCCCATCCCGACGCGCTGGCGAGGAAAACCGACGCCTATCTGCGGCTGCTCGCAAACCGCGGCGTCGTTCCCGAGGCATTGTGCGACGCCGCGCTTTCGTGCCGCGTGAGCATCGGGCGTCCGGCGCAGGCCCTCGACCCGCCCGCGTTCCCCCTGCTCAAACCCGTCAACAGCGTGCTCGACCCGCTCGCCGAGATGCTCCCGGTGCGCACCGTGTACGACCTGGCCCGCCTTGACTGCGGCGTGGACTGCACCCTCGATTCGGCCGCCACGGCATACGCGACGGGGTTCTTCCGGAACCTCGAAACCAGGCTGCCGTTCTTGGACTCGCTCGGACTCCGTGCGCCCAAGATGCTTGACAAAGGCGACCCGTCGGCGGCGATCTACAGCCTGATCCTTTTCGAACGGAAAAACGGCGTCAACATGGTCCGGGTCCAGGCCGACTCCTACGGCGCGCCCCTCAACTTTACCAGCGGCATCAGGCTCGATCTCGGATCGACGGCAAAGCTGCGGACCCTCATCACCTACCTCGAGATCGTCGAGGACCTTCACCGGCGGTTCTCCGCTTTCGGCAAAAAGGAGCTTGCCGCCCTTGCCCCGCGCGACCGCCTCAGCGCCTGGGGGAAGTCGTACCTGCTCGCGGCGGCGGACACAAGCCTCGGCGCCATGCTTGACGCCGCCCTTGACCGTACGTATTCGGCAAGCCCGCACGAAGTTTTTTTCACCGCGGGTGGAGTGCACCAGTTCGAAAACTTCGACCGCGGAGACGACGGCCGCATCGTGTCGGTGCGGGAGGCGTTCAAATTCTCGATAAATCTCGCGTTTGTCAGAGTGATGCGCGACATCGTGGATTACTACATCGCGATGGCCCCGGGCACGGCGGACCTTTCGTCCACCGCCGGCGCGCAGGAATGGATGTATTACCTCAACCGGTTCATCGTTCTTGAAAGCGACGTGTTCCTCGCGGAATTCCACCGGCAGTTGAAGGCCGTTCCCCCCGGCAAAATGGCGGACACCCTCGTGGCGGAAATTCGGTCGTCGCCGCGCAGACTCGCCGCGATCTACTGCGCCGTTGAAAAAAACCCAGCCCCGGAAGGGCTCATGAAGTTCATGCAGCGCCACGGCATCACCGACACCTCGCTCGACAACGTCACGAGGCTGGTTAACAAAACGCAGGGATTCAGCCTTTCGGACCGCGGGTTTGTGGCCGGCATCCATCCGCTCAAGTTGCTGACCGCAGGCTATCTCGCGCAGAATCCCGGCGCATCCCTCGCCGCCCTTCGGCTCGCAAGCATTCCCTCGTTCCAGGACGCGTATAAATGGATTTACAGCCGCAACCGGATCTCGTTCCAGAGATCCCGCATCCGCATCATGCTCGAAACGGACGCCTTTGTGGCGATCCTTCACAACTGGCAACGGCAGGGGTACCCCTTTGCCGAATTAACGCCGTCGTACGCCACGGCCATCGGCGCGTCGGCGGACCGTCCCTCGTCGCTTGCGCAGCTCGCCGGGATCATCCAAAACGGCGGCGTAAAACTGAAAACGGTGCGGATTGAACGCCTGACGTTCGGCGCGGGCACGCCCTACGAAACCGTGCTGAGCGACACGGGCGGGGACGCGAGCCGGGTTCTGTCGGAAGCGGTCGCGGCTAAGGTGCGCTCGTGCATGTTGGGCGTGGTGACGCAAGGCACGGCCGTGCGCGCCTGCAAGACTTTCGACGCGTCTACCGCCGTTGGGGGAAAGACCGGGACCGGCGACCACCGCCAGCGTTTTTTCGGGCCCGGCGGGGTCCTGAAAGGCGAAGTGTTCGTGGACCGGGCCGCAACGTTTGTGTTTTTGATCGGCGACCGGTTCTTCGGGGCCATTACCGTCGCGGTGCTCGGCCCGCGATCGAAGGATTACGACTTCACGAGTTCCTACCCTGTCCAGCTCTTCGTTGATCTCGCGCCAAAGCTGATTTCCCTGATGGACGGTAATAAAAACGGCATGGATCGTACTCCGGACAAGAGCCATTCAGTGGACATCGTGCAACGCAAAATGTCCGAGACCCGACCAGCCTGGCTGGCGGCCGCGCCCGACGCGGCCGGCCTTTCTCTTTTGTCAATATCCGGGGGCTTGCCGTCGCCATTCTTATTCTCGTCCGCGGAATCAAAAAGATAAATGTAACGATGACCGAGTTTCCGCCCGTATTCACGCCTGACTAATTGTCATTTTTCCAAAGCCCATATTGATCAACTCCCAAAACCCGACCCGAAGATCAGACCGTGCAAATCCCCATACCTTCCGTATAAAACTCCAGGCGTCATTTTAAAGGCAATCAAAAAATCATCTTGCAGCTTCTGAGTCTATCTTATATTTATTGCCGGACAGGAAGAACGATTAAGGTAGTATCCGCTTTTAATAAAAATGAATCTCAAACTCCTCGCCTGCGAGACCTTCACCCGCGAAATCTGCGCGTGCATGGAGGGCCTGCCCCACACGGTGGACCTGGAATTCACCGCCATCGACTCGCACGACCACCCCGACGCGCTGCGAAAGCAGCTCCAGGAAAAAATCGACGCCGAGGAGCAATCAGGCAGGGAATACGACGCCGTCCTTTTATGCTACGGCCTCTGCGGAAACGCCACGGCCGGTCTTATCGCCCGCTCGGTGCAATTGGTTATTCCGCGCGCGCATGACTGCTGCACCATCCTGCTCGGATCAAAACATGAGTTCAAACGGCATTTTGAATCGTGCCCCAGCCAGGCGTTTCTCTCGCGCGGCCATATCGAGCGGAATTCCGGCGCGCATGTCCACCATTTGTGGGTGAAGGCGCCGGAAGAACGGAAGACCGCTTTAGCCAAAATGTACGGTGATGAAAACGCCGAATCATTGATCAGGGCAATGAACCCGCCAGACTCGAACAGGATCGTTTACATTTCCATTAAACCAACCGAGAGCAGCGAGTGCATCCGGATTTGCAAGGAAAAGGCGGATAAGGAAAAGAAGGAATACCTCCAGATCGACGGCAGCCTCGCCCTCATCCGCAACCTCATGTCGGGAAATTGGTATGCCGACGACTTCTTGATTGTCAAGCCAGGAAAGAAAATAGTCGGCGTTTATGATTGGGACACGATAATCCAGTCATCTTGAATTTCGGGGGAGAAGTATCTCCCCCGGCCCCGGCCTCCTCGCCGCGTTAGGATGTGTTGCGAAGGGGCGGCGCCTCGCGAGCGTCATGCGAGCGAACTCGCGCGCCCCGTTGCTGGAGGGGGTGTGCCCCCGGATCACCGACGCCTCATGGATCTCGTTTTTCCATTTTAGCAAGGGAGGCGGCGGAAGCCGGGGGCCAGGGGGAAACGCGAAGCGGTGCCACCACCAAGTCTCAAAAACTATTTTATATAACTCACCAGCAGCATCACGTTCAATACAATCGCAATTCCGGCAATCAACAACAGGGCGATCAGCTCAAACGGCCGGTTGGCGTACTTCCCCATCACTTTCTTTGACGACGTCAAATAGATCTGCAGGCACACCGTGATCGGCAGCTGGATGCTGAGCAGCATCTGCGAAATCAGCAGCGCCTCAAACGAATTCCTCACGAAAAACAGCACGAACAGCGCGGCAATAATCGTGACGGCGATCCCGGACGTGGTGTGCCGGGTACGCACGTCGTAGGATTTGCCGAACAGGCCGGCGAAAATGGTCCCGCCGGCCATGCCCGCGGTGACGCTCGAGGCGATGCCGGAAAACAGGAGCGCGAACGCGAAAATGAACGACGAGACGCGGCCTGCGATGGGACGCAGCACTTCTTCCGCATGGTCAAGCGAATCGACCGCGATGCCCGTCTTGAAAAACGTCGCGGCCGCGAGGATGATCATGGCGCCGTTGATGGCCCAGCCCACGACCATGGAAAAAAACGTGTCGAATATCTCGAACCTGAGGTGGCGCACCATGGACGGCTCGCCTTCCTGCCGCCACTGCCGCGACTGGATCACCTCCGAGTGAAGGAACAAGTTGTGCGGCATCACCACGGCGCCGAGCACGCTCATCACCAGCGGCATGGCGCCGCTCGGCATGGACGGCACGAAAGCGCCCGACGCGGCCGCGGCAGGGTTCCATTTGACAAGGAACAGCTCGGCCAGGAACGACAGCCCGATGAGCGACACGAACCCGACGATTACCCGCTCGAGTTTTTTGTAGGAGCTTCCGAACAGCAGCCACACGGCCAGTCCGGCGCACAACACTGCCCCGATGCGAAGGGGGAGATGAAAGAGCATGTTGAGCGCGATTGCGCCGCCGAGTATTTCGGCCAGCGCGGTTGAAACCGCGGCCACCATGGCCGAAGCAAGCACCGGCCGCGAGAGCCACGCCGGCATGAAGGCGGTGGCCGCTTCAGCGTGGCACATGCCGGTGACGATGCCGAGGTGCGCCGCGTTGTGCTGGAGCACGATGAGCATGAGGGTGGAGAGCGTCACGACCCACAGGAGGCTGTATCCGAACTGCGATCCGGCCGCGAGGTTCGCGGCCCAGTTGCCCGGATCAATAAACCCCACGGTGACGAGCAGGCCGGGGCCGATATATTTGAGCAGGCTGTCGGTTCCGGAAAAAAGGTGCCTTATTTTTTTTAAATCGGGCTTCATGGCGGAACATTGCCGGGACCGCGGTCCCGCATCAACGCGTTGATCGTTTTCTGTAAATTTGGAAAATGACTGCCCTGCCAAAATACTTTGCCGCATCGGCCGCATTGGAAAAACTCGTCGTAGCATTCCCGCGTTTTTTCGGGAAGTGCGGAAGCCACCGACGCCTTGTCAACGCGGGAAATTGCGCCTCCGCATTCGATGCACAGGGTGAATGGTTTCATTGACGAATACAAATCGAACCGGCCGAGCACCTCGCGAATCTGTTGTTCCGGATCGGTGCTCCTGAGACAGTATCCGTGCGTGACCGCCTTGCGCTTTAAAATTCCCCGGTCCCTGGTAAGGATGCAACGGTTTTCCGCCAAAGCGATCTCTACGATCAGCTCGTCGCCGTAATCGTTGCGGTACAGGGTGTCGAACCCGGCAAGCCGCAAAAGGCGCGCGAGCGTTCCGAGATGCACGTCGCAGATGAATTTCGGCTCGCGCAGCGGCGCCTCGCGCAGGTGTAAAAGCGGCGTGATGTCCAATGCTTCGAACATGGGATATACCGATACGACGTCGTTGTTCCTGAGCCGATAATCGAATCCAACGGATGCCCCGTCGACAATGATGAGATCGATTTCGGTATGCGGGACGCCGATGGCTTCAATGGCGTCCTTTATTGAGGGTTTGCCGGAAAATCCGTATTCGAACTGCTGCTTGCGTTTACGGGAAGGGAGAAAATCGTTGAGTTCTTCGTAAAATCTGAAGCGGCATGTGTTGGACATAATCTTTAAATGATTATTTGATATCTAAAGATATGTTTTCTGCTTACTATAATTGTTTTAAATATACTCGACCGCAGCGGTCAATCGTCGCGCGCCAAAAAAAACATTCCACCTTCAGCAAGCATCATGGTATAATAAGGGCGACCTACCTCCATATCCTGTCCGCAGTCAAAACAAGGAGGGTCCTGATGCGCCTCATGATTACAACCGTATCATTTGCTCTTTGGGCGTTTACTTTGGAAATTTTAGGAGCTACCCACCATGTTCCGAATGATTATCCCCTTTTGCAATCCGCGATCGCCGCTTCGGGAAACAACGACACCATAGTCTGCGACACGGTCAAGGACGCGGACACAATCAAAATCGCGGGGAAAACCAACCTTGTCGTGACCGGCCCGTCGGCGGCGCCTCTCACAAAAATAACCAAGGTCTTTTTCATTACCAACAGCACTTGCGTGTTGACGATGCTGTCTTTTACCGGAGCAAAGGGCCTCGACGGCACGAACAACTTCAGCTGCAAAAGCGCGCCGGGTCTCGACGGCCGGCCGGGTGTGGACGCGATCATCATCGACAGTTCGACGGTGGCAATATTAGGATGCACGGTAAAGGGCGGCGACGGCGGCACGTACGGGGTCAGCTATCAGGGCACCATGCTTTGCACGTGCGGATCAAAAGGCACGCCGGGGACCGCTTTGAGGGCGGACAACTCAACCATTTCCTTATTGGGCGATTCACTGTTGCCCGGCTATTGCGCCGGTACATCGATAGCGGGATGCTTTACCAATACCTGTTCGGCTCAGGGATATGGTTGTGCCGGGCTAAACGGCTCCACAATAGACACCATTAATTCAATTGTCAACTCTTTATGGCTGGACTCGACCTCTCGTACGGGCGTGCTGACACGGGCAATTGAGGGCGGATTTCAGCCTTCATCATACCCAAAACATAGCGGCATTACCGTTTCCATGTCAGGCACGGTATCGGTTCCAAACAATTTTAAAGCGCCGTACACTGTTTCGGTCTATAACGCCAGAGGGAAGCTGCTCCTTTTCCAAAGCAATCAGGCGGCGACGGATTTCTCCCTTGCCAATAAGCTGCCCCACGGTATATTTATCATTTCTTTGCTATCGCACGAATCCAGACTTACCGAGAGGGTGGTGATTTCTAAATAGGAAACAGCGGTCAACCGGCGCACTTTCAGCCCGTTTTACAAAGAACCGTGTCATTCTGCGGGACAATCTTGGCTTAACCGCCGGTCGGGGCATCGTCGCAGAAAAACCGAAACAACAAGAGCGCGCCGGAGCCATCATGGGATCGGTATTCTCTAAAATCAACGAGTGTGAGGGGAAGCTCTTCAAGACCCATGCCATACAGCAAGAAGACGTGCAGCGTCTCGCCCTCATCGCCGCGATCATCCACACCCACTTCATCAATCCCAAGGAATGGAAGCGCTGCAAATCCTACAACGGCAGCCTCACCTTCCAGCACAAACGGGACGGCCACAAGGCGATAAAAATCTTCGTGGATCCGGGAAACGCGCTCGCCATTGAAAACCGCGTCTTCATCGACACCGACCCGCTCGTGGTAGGCGTAGAGCTTTCCACGTGGGAACCGTTCCCGCGCGAGTGCGTGCGCAACCAGCTGGCCGCAATGTCGCCGCACAAATATTTGGACCCGAGAAAGGGGCATCCGAAATATTTCATCGCGCCGCAACCGCAGCATTTTTATGACATCCTGTTCTTGACAAAAGCGCCGAGGTCATGCCCGGTGAAACAGGAAGTACTGGAGATGTATGTGAGGATCGTGGAGAAGGGGATGGAGGAAGATAAAGTTAAAAAAGAAAATAATAAAGAATAAAATATAAAGCTGGAAGGGCCTCGACGGCCCTTAGACCCGGCAAGGAAAATGCTTGTTGTAACAACCAACGGCGCTGAAAGCGCCTCCCCCTTGGAAAGGGGGAATTAAACAATTATTAGTCCACTGACTTCCGTAATAAATCGCGCGTCATCAAGCGCCACCATGAGTACATTCAAAAAAACAGGCGTTGTGGCCATTCCTATCTGCCAACTGTCTTCTTCCCCAATGCACATTCCATCATCACCTCAAACATCCCTATCCCCTTCCACCGCATCGCCGCAACTTCCCGGTATCTTTCGCACCAGGTAAAGAGCATGACAAGCGGGACAAGCTCCTCCTTTGTCCCGGTCAGCCCGGCCGCTGCCCTGGCGAGCGCGGTTGTCATTTTCCGGTGCACGGTAAGGCGTTTGATTTTTCCCTGCAGCGGATCGGCGCAGAATTCCGGCTCCGACGTCACGTTGTATTCCCTGCACGCGCAGGGACGCACCGGATGAATACCGCACGATTCTTCTGAGAGAAACGGGCACGGGACGCCGAGCCTGAAATAAGCCAGTGCCGTTTCCGGCCCGCGCTCATGCCCGTCCGCAATGCGCAGCGTGTCAAGAAGACCGCCGCAGCGCAGGACGTCCAGGGCATCATCAAAACGTTCTTTCAAAGCGATACGTTTTTCCGGCGCAAGCCCTTCGATATACCCGGCCAGAAAAATCGTCTCGGGAATTGACAAAGGGACAAGCTGCCTGCAGCACGCGCCGCAGCCGGGGCCGCACGTCACCGTTCTCCCCTGCCGCCGGCTTTTCTTTATCGCGAGCGCGGTTGCGCCGTTGCATAATTCATAGACCGGAGGCACGAGATCGGAAAGGCCCATGGGCGCATCGGGCACCTGCACCCGCGCCGGAGGCATTGCCCCGTCCGGGGTTTCCACAATTATTGTGAAGGCCTTGACCGGAATTTCCAAAGGGTCTGAACGGTCGGTCATGATTGGTATTCCGCCCTCACGGCAACCCGTCCTCAATATGCCATAAAAAATATTCCCTGAGCATGGGATCGATTTCCGATTTCCGCAAAACGGAAATCGCCCTTTCTTTCTGCTGCCGGCATAGTACGGCCGCTTTTTTATTCTGGCCCTTGGAAAGCTTCTGAGCCTGGTCCAGCATATAGCGCATCTGTGCGGCCTTGAGAAAGACCGGATAAAAGGAATAATCCTGTCTCAGCCTGAAAGGGACGGGGTGCAGTTTTTCCGCTTCCGAAGAATCAATGGCCGTGCACTGCCACCGCACCAGGTTCACGTCCCGCCGCAAGAAGTAGTTGCTGGTGTCAAAACCGGCGATGCGTTCGGGTACCCAACCGAATCTGTTGCCCGAAAAGGCGTCCTTCCGGTGAAATGCCATTGCCTCGTCAACTTCCTGAAACACGTAATACGCGGTGCCGGGAAATTCGGCCTGGAGGGACTTGAAAACCGCCTGCTTCCGCTCGGCCTCGGCCGCCTTGAACGGAGAAAGGAACTGGATGAGATATTCCTTTGCGGTGAACCTGGTGTACTGGGCGCTGTCGGCGCAGGTCTGAAGAAACACGAGGCCCGAATCGAGGCTGACATACAGCCCGTTGAAAAGCCGCAAGGCGAAATGGATGATGCCCGGCTCGTTTGCAAGCGCGCATTGGAAAAGCCCGAGCCCAAGGTAAACATCCTTCGCCTGCGGAACGAGCGTACGCACCGAGTCCATGGTCCGGTAGGCTCGGAGCCCGAGCGAGAGTGCCGTGAGCGGTTTCGCACGAATGAAAAGCGTGGCGTTGAAACCGTTGATGCCGGCCTCCAGGAACATACGCGTGGGACGGGTCGAGTCAGCGAAATGCCGCTGATGAAGGATGCGCAGGCCTTCGCCGCGGAAAAGCCCAACCTCACGGCGCAGGATTTCGGATTCCTCCTGTGTTGCGTATTCGTCGTTGAGGATGCGCCATGCTCGCGTGGCAACGCCGAGCATGCAACTCATGGGCAGCAGGTTGCCGGCCGCCTCCAACCGCCGCATTTCACGGCACACCGTGTCGGTGCGGTTATAGCGTTTTGAAAAAAAATCGTGCATGATCTCCTGCACAAGCATGTGCTGGCGGGTAGTGATGCCGGGAAACATGGTCGTCTTGGACGGCTGGGCGACAAGGGGCGCCGGCAGAAACGCCAGGAGAAAAATAATTTTTAAGGACCCGTGGAAACGACGCATAGGATGTTTGTCCCAAAGACCTCCACTGATGGAAATATAAGGCTTAAAAAAATTGTTGTCAACGATGGAAAATGAGTATGCCGAATTCGGTGCTCCTCAAATTATTTTTTAACCAATGACCATCCCCGTTCTTTTCGAAGACAGCAACGTTATCGCCGTCAACAAGCCCGAGGGCCTCACCTCCATTCCCGGAAGCGAAAAGGGCAAGGAAACGCTGCTCGAGCTCCTGTCGAAGCAGTGCAACCGGAAACTTTTCGTGGTGCACCGGCTCGACAAGGACGTGAGCGGCGTCATGCTGTTTGCGAAAAACGCGGCCGCGCATAAGAATCTCAACGACCAGTTTTCAAACCACACCACAAAAAAAACCTATGTCGCCGTCGTGCACGGAGCATTGGATGGCGCAAAAGGCGTGATCGCCAAGCCGATCCACAAATTCGGATCCGGACGCATGGGGGTTGATGAATTGCGGGGCAAACAGAGCAGCACGGATTACGAGGTCATTGAAAGGCTCGGCGCATTTTCTCTTGTCAAGGCGCTCCCGGGCACGGGCCGCAAGCACCAGATCCGGGTGCATTTCTACAGCATGGGCCACCCGATCGTGGGCGACAGATTGTACGGTGACAAAACCATTCAATCAACGTTTCCGCGCATGATGCTTCATGCGCAGGAGATTACGTTCAAGATTTCGTCCGGGGAAGATAAAACGGTCGAGGCGCCGATGCCGGAGTCGTTTGCGGTCGTCCTGGATTCTCTGCGCAATTGTTAAATAAAATTGCCGCAGAGACACAAGAGGCTTTGTCGTCTCTGTGTCTCCGGGTCTCTGTGGCCATCTTCTCCCTCATTTACCAAACATTTTTTCATTTCCGGAATTACCGTCATTCCCTGGCCGTTTAATCCCTTAAAAACATTTCAAAAACGGGGAACGATAATTGCTTTTATTCCCCGTAGAAACGAGAGAAAGAACGAGGGAAAGGAGCTTTATATGATTGTCATAACCGGAGCAAGCGGAAAAACGGGGTCAAGGACCGCCGAACTTCTGCTCCTCAAGAAAAAAGAAATCAGGGTAGTGGGCCGCAACGCCGACCATTTGAAAGTGCTGGAATCAAAAGGCGCGGAGGTGATGACGGGAGACCAGGCGGACGTGGGATTCCTGACAAAAGCCTTTGCAAAAGCGAAATCGGTTTACCTCATCGTCCCGCCGAAATACGACTCCGATGACTACCGCGCGTATTACAACGCGATCGGCGACGCCGCGGTTGCCGCGATCAGGAAATCGGGAGTCAGGAAAGTCGTTTTTCTTTCGAGCCTTGGAGCGGAACTGGATTCAGGCACGGGGCCCGTTTTGGGGCTCCATGATGTGGAGTCAAAGCTCAACACCTTGCGGAAGGTCGACACCGTGGCGATCAGGGCCGGGTTCATGATGGAAAACATTTTGTGGAGCATCGACATGATCAAGAACAAGAAGATGCTCGGGGATTCCATCGATCCCGAAGTCCCCATCCACCTGGTGGCGGCGCGCGACATCGGCGAGAAAGCGGCCGAATTGCTCGAACGGCCCCGGTTCAAGGGTCATACCGTTATCGAGCTGTTCGGTGACCAGCTCACCTACAAGGAAGCGGCGAAGATCGTCGGCGAAAAGCTGGGGATTCCAGACCTGCCTTACGCCCGCGTGTCGGACAATGATGCGCGAACGTCCATGACGGCCATGGGAGTTTCCAAGCATGTCGCCGACCTTTTTGTCGAAATGTCTGAAAGCATGAACGCAGGCAAACTGTCACCCGTAAAGGCCGCATCGGACAAGCCCAACGCTCCAACGCGGTTTGCGATGTTTGTCGAGGAAGTGCTGGCGCCGGCCTATCGCGCGGCGGTAAAACCCGCGGCATGACGTTTCAAAGGGAGTAGGTATAATGAAATGAAGGCAAGAAATTCGCAGCGGAGGCATGGTGATCACGGGGCGTCGTGAAGAGAGGCCTTTTGAGTGCTTATGTTTCCGTTGCGAATGTAAAAATCTCTCGCAAAGACTTGAGAGAGGCGGGTCGAGGGCTCAATTGAAGAACCCCGCCCCAAATGGCGGGGATTCTTCCTTGGCTATGGAATTAGAATATTTTATAGTCGCCCGCTAATCCCGCGCCAAGTCGCGGGGAATGCGCGGGCTGTGCCATTCAAGGTTGTGGAAGCAACGCCGGGACAAGGAGTGAAAAACTCTGAATGATCCGTGGTTCTTTGCGGGAGACTTTTTTATGTCCCCGTGTGCCCGAACCCGCCCGCTCCCCTCTTCGTTTCGGAAATATTTTTTCTTTCCGTAAAATCAACCTTGTTCGCCACGGGCGCGACCACGAGCTGGGCGACGCGGTCGCCGCGCCTGATGGTAAACGGCGCGCTTCCAATGTTGGCGAGGATGATCTTCACTTCGCCGCGGTAGTCGGAGTCTATGGTGCCGGGAGAATTGAGCACGAACACGCCGTGCTTTACCGCAAGTCCCGAGCGCGAGCGCACCTGCACCTCAAGCCCCTGCGGGATTTCGAAGCAAAATCCGGTGGGAACGAGTGCGCGGCCGCCAGGTTCTAACATAGTCTCGGCTTCAACCGCGGCGCACACGTCGCAGCCGCTGGAGCCTTTGGTCATACGCCGGGGAATAGGAAGGCCGGCGCCGTGCGGCAGGCGCTGGACGATGATTTTTTTAAAGGATTTTTTTGGCATATGCTCTTAAAAAATAAAATTGCCGCAGAGACACAGGGAACACAGAGAAAAAAATGAGGCCTGAAATTTAAAAACCCAAGCTTTCCCCGACAATAACCACTTTGATTCTATCCCTAAATGTTGACATGGTGGTAATCATCAGTTGACTGGCTGCGACTCTCGCTTTGTCAATCAGATCGTCAAAGGAGACGGGCTCACTTTTTGAATGCGGTAGTACGCACAACGGCGCAGCGACGGTCTTCGCGCGAGCCACTGCTGCGTCCAGGCTCTGCTCAACCTTATTTATTCCGGCGACCATGATTATGTGTTTGGGCCCGTAGCTTAAAGACGCCACCCTGTTGCCGATGCCGTCCATATTCACCAGTTCGCCCGTTGCGGAGATGGCATTGGCGCTCATCAGGTAATAATCTGCATTCAAGGCATGGTGGGCAACCCTGTCCATTTCAACGCCGCTTTTCTCGGCCCGAGGGTCCAAGACTTTATATTCGCCGTTTTTTATGGCATCTGTCAAGCCGACTTCGCCGAGCGTTTCGGAGCCTCCCCAGGACACCACGCTGCCTTTGGGGATCATCTGAAGCACCTTTTCCAAAGCTTCTTTCTTTGTCTCGCAGTAGAATCCTTGGATGTTTCGGTTTCCAAGTTCCTTGATCACCTTCTGCGCCAGCAGTGCGTTGTATTTTTGTCGGGGTGTCATAATTTAAATGCCTCGCTCAAAAAATTAATTCACCGCAAAGACGCAAAGGACGCAAAGAAGAAGAATCACCACGGAGACACAGAGAACACGGGGATTGGAAAGAGATCAAGAAAATTTCTGACCGCTGACCGGTGAATTCTGGCCTCCGTCTTTCTGCCCGCTTCAAATAAAAAGGGCGCCTCACCGCGCCCCCTCATTTTATCCTCAACTGCTATTTACTGCTGCATAGGTAAAATCCGCGATTCGGCGGAAATGCCGTTCTGCTCCAGCCGCAGCACATAAACGCCGTGGTGCGTTCCGATAGATGGGAGAATCAGTTCGTGCGTGCCGGCGGAAAGGAACCGTTCTTGCGTCGATAAAACGGTCCTGCCCGCGCAATCAATCAGGGAAATCCTCACCGGACCGGCGGCATTGCAGGAAACCGAAAGCCGGTCGTTTGCGATCAGCTCCGCCCTAAGGCCGGCCGGGCCGGCGTGCAATGGCGCTGCCGTCCGAACATCGGTCCCGCCCTTGAGCCGGAATCGCGCCCAGTCGGAATTCCAGGCACCTTGAGCAAACGTTATTTGAACGACCTGCAGACCCGTGTCGAGCGTGACGGAATCGACCGCGAAGTTGACGGTCCAATTGTGCCAGATCTCGGTGACTCCGCCGGGCGGAGGAGTCACCAGCACCACTGCGGGAAGGTTCTTCACCGAATCCGTTTGGACCTTTGTCCCGTTGTAGTAGGTGAGCGTTATAAGGTTCGGCGGCGCGTTGACATTGGCAAGCTTGAAGTCGACGTAGTACGTGCCGGCGGTGTTGACATGAACGGTATATTTCGGATTCAAACCCTGGGCCATGTATGCCAGATGCGAGGTGGGATGCGTGGCATTCACCGAGGAATCGAGCTGGCCGTTGGTGCCGTAGCCGAGGCAGTCATAATCCCAGTTGCTGTAGGCCTGCGTCGTCACGTTGCCGCCGCCGACATCCACGAATATTTCCTTTATAACGCCCGGAAGCTGTTGCGGTTTTCCCAGGAGCGTGTCGCCCGCATAGGGCGTGCCCGTGTAGCCTGGCGGAATCGCGGCGCCGGCCATAGTGACAAACAAGAAACAGACAATAGCTGGTAAGTAAGACTTAACGGGATAAAACATATCAACAACTCCTTTTTTTAAAAAATGGTGCTCTCCAACTGTTCAAAGACGATCCCAACCTTCTCCTTACACGTGTAATATAGCACGCGGAGATCTTTTTTTCCTTAAAAATTTTCCTCGTTCATGTGTAAACGGGCAGGTTGCATGACCATGTGAAGAAAAATCACCACTGAGACACAGAGAACACGGAGAAGAATAGAGTGAAGAGTTAAGAGTGAAGGGTGAAGACTGAAGATAAATCAGAAGAATGTTCTAGCCGGCCGCTGACTGGTGACTGATGGCTACTGGAAGCTGACCGCTGTCTTTCCGTCCACTCCAATAAAAAAGGGCGCCTCAAAGCGCCCTCTTATTTCATCACAATACTGCGGACTACTGCTATTGCTGCGGCTGCGGCGCCTGCTCAGGCTGCTTCAGCAGCGCTTTCCGCGACAGCTTTACTTTTCCGAACCGGTCGAAGCCGATGAGCTTCACCCGTATGATCTCGTCCATCTTGACCACGTCTTCGGTCTTGGCGACGCGCTTGAGGTCAAGCTCGGAAATGTGCACCAGGCCTTCCTTGCCCGGCAGGTATTCCACAAACGCGCCGAACTCGACGATGGACTTGACCTTTGCGTCGTAGATGGCGCCGAGCTCGGGCTCGGCCACGATGCCCCGGATCTTGGCCAGCGCCGCGTCGCGCTGCGCCTTGTTCGTGGCCGCCACCTGCACCGAGCCGTCGTCTTCGATGAAGATGGTGGTGCCGGTGGTCTCCTGGATCTCGCGCACCACCTTGCCGCCGGGGCCGATTATCTCGCGGATCTTGTCCTTGTCGATCTTGATCGTGGTGATCCGCGGCGCATAGTCCGAAAGCTCCTTGCGCGGAGCCGGGATCGCCTTCTCCATTATGTCAATGATGCGCAGCCGGGCGTCATGCGCCTTGGCAAGCGCCTCGGACAAAAGCTCGGGCGTCACGCCCGCGATCTTGATGTCCATCTGTATCGCGGTGACGCCGTCGCGCGTGCCCGCGACCTTGAAGTCCATGTCGCCGATGTGGTCCTCGGTGCCGAGGATGTCGGTGAGGATCACGTGGCGGTCGCCCTCCTTGACAAGTCCCATTGCCACGCCGGCCACGTGCGTCTTTACCGGCACGCCGGCCGCCATGAGCGACAGCGACCCGCCGCACACGGTGGCCATCGACGACGAGCCGTTTGACTCGAGGATCTCCGACACGATGCGGATGGTGTAGGGAAAACTTTTCTCGTCGGGCAGGATGGGCGCGAGCGACACCTCGGCCAGGTGTCCGTGCCCCACTTCGCGCCTGCTCACCGAACCGAGGCGCTTCACCTCGCCCACGGAGAACGGCGGGAAGTTGTAGTGCAGCATGTACGACTTGTCGTATTCGCCCTGGATGTCCTCGATGTGCTGCTCGTCGAGCTTGGTGCCGAGCGTGGTTGACACAAGCGACTGGGTCTCGCCCCGCGTGAACAGGGCCGAGCCGTGCGCGCGCGGCAGGATGTCGAGGTCGCAGGTGATGTCGCGGACCTGGTCGAACCCCCGTCCGCCGATGCGCTCGCCCTTGTCAAGGATGGCCCTGCGCATGTCCTCTTTCTCGATTTCGTGCAGCGCCTCGGCCATGGCTTTTTCCTTCTCGGGATATTTTTCCTTGAGTTTTTCTTGCACTTCCTCGAGAAGCTTCTTGACGCCCTTGTAACGGGTCTTCTTGTCGCCGTTGAAGCTTGTCTCGTGGAACCTGTCCTTGACAATCTCCAACACGTCGGCGCGGATCGCGCTCTCTTCGGTGGCGTCGGGCGCCACGTACGGTTCGCGCTTTACGCCTGCCTTGGCGACCAGATCCTTCTGCATGGCAACGAGCTTCTTGATCTCGCCGTGCGCGAGCATGATCGCGTCGACGATCACGTTTTCCTTCACCTCGCTGGCATTTCCCTCCACCATCACGATGGAGTCTTCCGATCCGGCTACGACCAGCGAGAGCCGTCCGGCCTCAGCCTCGGCCAGCGTGGGATATACCTTGAGCTTGTCGTTGGCCAGTCCCACCCGAACGGCCGCGATGGGCATGAGAAAGGGGATGTCCGAAAGGCAGAGCGCGCATGATGCCGCGGTGATCGCCATGACGTCGGCGTCGTAGGTCTCGTCGGCCGAAATCACGGTGTTGATGATCTGCAGTTCGTTACGGTAGGTTTTTGGGAATAGGGGCCTTATGGGCCGGTCGACGAGACGGGCGCACAGCACTTCCTTTTCGGTGGGCTTGCCTTCGCGCCTGAAATAGCCGCCCGGTATCTTGCCGGCAGCGTAGGTCTTGGCGATGTACTCAACGGTGAGCGGAAAAAAATCCTGCTCTTTGAATTCGTTGCCCGCGCATGCGGTTGACAGCACCATGGTGTCGCCGATCCGGGCGACCGCCGCGCCGCCCGCCTGCTTGGCGATACGGCCTGTTTCGAGTGTCACATTCACTCCGCCGATGATTGCATCGACTTTCTGATGACTCATGAATCTCTCCTGAAAGCAGCAACTCCGGTTGCGGAACTACTTTCTGATGTTAAGTTTTTTGATGAGTAACCGGTATTTTTCTATGTTGTGTTTCTTCAAATAATCGAGCAGGGATTTCCGCTGCCCCACCAGCTTGAGCAGGCCCTGGCGCGAGTGATGGTCGCGCACATGGCCCTTGGCGTGTTCGGTGAGGAAATTGATCCGTTCGGTGAGCAGCGCGACCTGGACGCCGGAGTCCCCGGTGTCGGCTGCGCTTTTTCCGTACTCCTTGACGAGCGCCTGATTGCGTTCCTTGGCTATCGGCATATTCCTTCTCCTGCAAAAAAGTTTTTTATTGCGTCAACGTCTTTTTTCATCTGTGCTACGAGCTTGTCCTGCTTCGCGAACTGCATGTCCTTCCTGACAAGACCGTGCAGCCACAGGTGCGCTGTCTCACCTTCGCCGGGAACCTCGCCTGTGAAATCGAACTCGTGGAATTCAAGGTGAAAATCACGGTTGGAAAAGGTCGGACAGTTTCCAAAATAAAACGCTCCCTGCCATTTTCTCGCCCCGTGCTCCAGCACGGCCGCGTACACCCCCGGCGGAGGAAGCACTTTATCAGCGGAAGGCCGCGAAAAATTCAGTGTCGGGAACCCCAGCTTCGTGCCCTGTTGCATCCCCGATATTCTCGCCGCGGATACAAGATACGGGTGTCCCAGCATCGCCACCGCTTCCTCAACCCCGCCTTCCAGAAGCTTCCTTCGAATCTCGGTTGAAGAAACGACCGTTTCCCGAAGCTTGAGGGGCGCCACGGGAAGGACGTAAATATGGTTCCTGCCAGTGCCGGACTGCAAAAAGTTTTTGTTCCCGGCTTGCTTTTTGCCAAAGGTGTGCTGCTCGCCCATCACCCACTCCCTGGCCCGGAGCTTCCCCACGATCACCTTTTCCACGAAGTCCGAAGAGGACGTTTCCGCGAATTCGCGGTTAAAAGGAATCCACGCCAGGTAATCAGCGCCAAGTTTACCGATCAGAAACGCCTTTTCCTCGAGCGTCGAAAGCACGGGCTGGGCAGATTCAGGTGAAACCACCGTGCGGGTATGGGGGTCAAAAGTGACAATGACGCTGGCAAGGCCTTTTTCCTTTGCCCGTTTCACCACCTCGCTGATAAGCGCGGCGTGGCCCCGGTGCACGCCGTCGAAATTTCCGACGGTGACGACGGAGGCCTTAATTGATTTCGGGAGTTTCTGGTATGGGATTAATTTCATAGATTAATAATTCAGTTGGGCGTTCCCCCTTGTAGAGGCACGGAATCGCGTGCCTTCACAAAGGGTCGGTTCTACCCCTTCGGGTACTTCCAAGGGGCGTCCGGGCAGCACCGCGCTCCGGCGCGGCCTCCGGTCGCCCCTAACGCCTGTTCTTAGTTATTGCTCCATTCCTTAAAGTCTAGTAATTAACAGAGAGAAAAACTTTTAACGGGTGATAGATATTATCGTCTTTTCGTGACAGGACCGCCGCTATTTCGTCCTTCTCCGTGTACGCAATCACCGTTTTATCCGTCAGATTAGTCCCGTCCGTCCTAATATCTTTTCCTTTGGCAATCGCCTCGCATTGGTCAGCCGTCACCTTTACCGACGGCAACGAACTTAACGCTTGACTGACAGGAACAACATGCTTTTCAATGTCATCGATTCCTTCCAGTAATACCGCATTCTCAACCGTAAACGGTCCTATTGCCAAACGTTTTATGAACGACGCGTGTCCGAAGGTCCCGAGTGCCGCCGCGATGTCCCGGCAAAGGGCACGCACGTACGTGCCGCTCGAGCAGGTGAGGTCGAGGGCCGCCTCGCCTTTTTTTTCGTCATACGACGAAAGCGCCAGCGAATACACCGTCACCCGCGCCCGGCCAAGCTCGAATTCCACCTGCTTTCTCGCAAGGTCGTAGGCCCGCCGGCCGCGCACCTTTTTCGCGGAATATTTCGGCGGCGTCTGAAGCAGTTCACCGGTGAACCTGGGCAACGCCGCCTCAACCTCTTCCCAAGACGGGACGCGGCCGCCGCCCTTTACAATAGTTCCCTCTGTGTCAAGCGTATCGGTCTCGGCGCCGAACCGTAACCCGAACGCATATTTTTTGGGTTCGGCCGGCAGGTACGGCAGGAGCCGCGTAGCGTCGCCGATGCCGCAGATGAGAAGGCCGCTGGCGAGCGGGTCGAGCGTGCCCGCGTGGCCGACCTTGGCGCCGCCGAGCCCCTTGCGCACCTGCCGCACGATGTCAAACGAGGTGGGCCCCGAGGGCTTGTTCACAAACAGGAAACCGTCCACACTTACCCGAGTTCCTTTTCAATGATCGCGAGCATGGCCGCCTTTGCCTCTTTGAACGGCATTTCCATGGTGCAGCCGGCCGCGCCCGAATGCCCGCCGCCGCCCTTCACCTGCATGGCGATTTTCCCCACGTCAACGCGGCCCTTGGAGCGCAGGGAGAAATGGGTCAGTTTCTCGTCGTATTTAATCAGCATGCCTACCTCGACATTCGCGCCAATGATGGTGAGATCGGCCATGCCCTCCGAATCGCCGTAGGTGGCGCCGAGATCGGCGATGAGGCCGTAGGGCATTTCCATGGAGCAGATTTTTCCGTCGCGGTAAAAGGCGAGTGTGGACCATATCCGCGACTGGAGCATGAGGCCGCTTGCTGAAAACGAGGCGTACACCTTTTCGTAGATTTCCGAGCTGTCCGCGCCGCGGTCGCACAAATCGGCGCACATGCGAAGGATGCCGGCGTTGGTATTGGAAAAGCGGAAGGCGCCGGTGTCGGTCATGATCGCGGCGTACAGCGACTCGGCCACGTGCGCCGGGTACACGACATTCCTGTGTGTAAAGTATTCGTGGATGACCTGCCCGGTCGCGGCGCCGTCGGGCATCACGAGGTTGATGGTGCCGAAGCGCACGTTGTCGCGGTGATGGTCGATGTTGACCACGCGCGGGCTCATTTCTTTCCAGCCGTTCCATCCCAGGCGGCTGGGGTTCGAGCAGTCGAGCACCATGAACACGTCGAAGGGTCCGGCCGGCCGCTCCTGCGTGAGCACGGCGGCGTTCGTGAGGAACCCGAATTTTTCCGGGAGCGAGTCGTGGTTGTAAACGCACACGCGCTTGCCCAGCGACGTGAGGTACCAGTACATCGCGAGCTGCGACCCCACGCAGTCGCCGTCGAGCCCCACGTGCGACGAGATGAGAAACGATGAATTCGCCCCGATGACCGCGTCGAGGTCAGACCAGATCATCTTTGATTTCATCAAGGAGTTCGTTGATGTGCTCGCTTTCTTCGAGGGACTTGTCGAGTTTGAAATACAGCTTGGGGAAAAACTTCACCACGATGTTCCGGGAAATGACGTGCTGGAGAAACGGGGCCGCGTGGTTGAGCACCGCGATCGCCTCCTTCTTTTCCCTGTCGCCGCCCATGACGCTCACGAAAACGGTGGCGTTGCGGCAGTCGGGCGCCAGCCGCACCTCGGTGACGGTCACCACGTCCGGGATCCGCGGATCGCGCATTTGTTCGGCGATGGCCAGGGTTATTTCCTTTTGCAATTCTTCCCTGAGACGGGGGATGTGCCAGTTCATTTTTGACGATGATTTTCTAATTGATGATTTTCTTTGCGCGCCTCACCCCTTTTCCCCCCAACCCCTCTTCCCCTCCCCACGAGTGGAGAGGGGAAGAGGGGTGCCCGAAGGGTGGGGTGATGAGGCGGGGCGCATCCAACTATAACGCCAGCTTCCTCGCCACCTGGGTTTCCTCGTAGGTCTCGATGCGGTCGTTTTCCTTGAAATCGGAGAAATTCTCGAGCGACACGCCGCATTCCATGCCGGCCGACACCTCACGCACATCGTCCTTGTGCCTGCGCAGCGAGGATATTTTCGAGTCCACGATCTCCACGTCATCGCGGATGACGCGCGCCTTGGTGCCGTTTTTCACGGTCCCCGAGACCACGTAGCCGCCGGCGATGGTGCCCACCTTCGACACCTTGAACACCTGGCGCACCTCGATCTGCGCGATCACGGTCTCCCTGATCTCGGGCTCGAGCATTCCTTCCATGGCTTTCTTCACCGCCTCGATGGCCTCGTAGATGATGCGGTAGGTGCGGATGTCGACGCCTTCCTTTTTCGCAAGCTCGCGTATCTTGCTGTTGGGGCTCAAATGGAACCCGATGATGATGGCGGTTGACGCGAGCGCGAGGTTGATGTCCGACTCCTTGATCGCGCCCACGCTCTTGTGGATCACGCGGATCTTGATCTCGCCGGTGGAGAGCTTCTCGAGCGACGAGGCGAGCGCCTCCACCGACCCGTCAACATCGCCCTTGATGATGAGGTTGAGCGTCTTGACGCTACCGGCCTGGATCTGCTCGTACAGGTGGTCGAGCGACAGGCTGCCGATCTGGCGCTGCTCGCGCTCCTTCTGGGCCAGCCGCCGCCGCGCGCTGATCTCGCGCGCTTCTTTTTCATCGGTAACCACGCGGAACGAATCGCCCGCCTGCGGAGTGCCCGAGAGTCCGAGCACGAGCACGGGCTGCGAAGGACGCGCCTTGTCCACGACCTTGCCGCGGTCGTTGAACAGGTCGCGCACGCGCCCGTAGTGGATGCCGGTCACGAAGGCGTCTCCCTTGGAAAGCGTGCCCTTTTCCACGAGCACGGTGGCAACCGGGCCTTTGCCTTTGTCAAGTTCCGATTCGATCACCACGCCGCGCGCCGCGCCCTCGGGATTGGCCTTGAGCTCCATGATCTGCGTCTCGAGCGACAGGACCTCAAGCAGCTTGTCGACGCCCTTGCCCGTCTTGGCCGAGATCTCCACGCTGGTCACCTGGCCGCCGTAGGAGTCCACGAGCACGTTGTACTGCGCGAGCTCGCTTTTGACGCGGTCGACGTTTGCCGTGGACAGGTCGACCTTGTTGATGGCAACTACGAGCGGCACGTTGGCGGCGCGCGCGTGGTCGATGGCTTCCTTGGTCTGCGGCATGACGCCCGCGTCGGCCGCGACGATAAGCACGATCACGTCGGTGATCTGCGAGCCGCGGGCGCGCATGGCGGTGAAGGCCTCGTGGCCCGGCGTGTCGAGGAAGGTCACGGTACCGTGCGGCGTGAAAACCTCATAGGCCGCGATGTGCTGCGTGATGCCGCCCGCCTCGCCCGCGGTCACGTTGGTCTTGCGGATGTAGTCGAGCAGCGACGTTTTTCCGTGGTCGACATGTCCCATCACGGTCACCACGGGCGCGCGCGGCTCGAGCTTTCCGGCCGCGGCCTCCTCCTCGACTTCCTCCGTGTCGGTCGCATATTCGGTCATGAGCTGCGCGGTAAAGCCGAATTCGTCGGCGACCAGCTCGATGGTCTCGAAATCGAGACGCTGGTTGATGGTGACGAACAGCCCGAGCTCCAGGCATTTGGCGATCACCTCCGATACCGGCGCCTGCATCATGTTGGCAAGCTCGGCCACGGTTACGAACTCGCTCACGTTGAGGACCTTCTTGTCTGTCGCCTCGGCGCCGCCCTCTTCCTTGGGCCGCGCCTCCTTCTTGTATTTCTTCCGCTCCGAACCGGAACCGATCTTTGCGAGCGTCTTCTTGATATTCGCCTTGAGCTGCATCTCGTCTATTTCCGGACGCTCGGATTTTTTCTTGCCGCCTTTTTTCTTTCCCTTCTTGAACGAGGGCCGCTTGTCTCCCCTGTCCTGCGGGGCCGGCGCGGCGCCCTCGGTGGGCGGGGCGACCTTGATAAAATCCATGCTCTTGATGCGGGGCGAGGCCTCCTCCCTCCGGAATTCCGCGGCCGCATATTCCCGGCGGATCTTGCGCGCCTGTTCGCGGCGCTCATCGATCGCGGGCGCGGGAACGGGCGCGGTGGGCGCCTTCTTCGCCTCCACGGGCGGCTCCGGCGGCTCCGGCTTTTCCACTTTGGTAAGCAGGTCTTCCTTCGCCTTCACGATAATCTGCTTCTTGCGCTCGTATTCCTTCTTTATCTCCGCGCGCTCCGATTCGAATTTCTTCTTGATTTCGTCGCGCAGGTTCTCGTCGACCGTGCTCATGTGGCTCTTGACGATAATGCCCATCTGCCTGAGCATCTGCACGAGCGCCTCGCTCGACACCTTGAATTCCTGCGCTAGTTTATATACTTTTTCTTTTGCCATACGTAACCTCTAACCGGATAACGATGATTCGCCGATGGTGAGCCTTCTCAATAATTCCACGTTCGATTTTATGCCGACTTACGCGTTCTCTTCCCCGCCACCTTCCTCCTCGCTAGCGGCCGGGGCACTTCCCGGCGCGAGCTTGTCGGGTTCGATTTCGATCTCGGATTCCGACTCCTCCTCAACGGCACCCTCAACGAGCGATTCCACCATCGCGTCGTCGGCCGTGGCCTCCGGCGCGGCGGCTTGGGGCGCATCGTTTTCCCTGGCTTCCTCGGGCTCGCCTTCAATTGCGGCCGGGCCTTCTTTTTCCTCCTGTGCCTCGGGCGGCTTGATCGGCAGGCCCGCCTGTATTGCGGTGCGTTCTTCTTCTGTAAAGGCGGCGAATTCCTCGTCGCCGTACACGTCGATGTCCTTTTCGAGCATCTTGGACGCGAGCCTGATGTTCTGGCCCTCCTTGCCGATGGCCTGCGCAAGGTCTTCCTCGCGGATGATGACCACGATCTTCTTTTCGCTCACCGGCACCACGCGCTTCACCTCGGCCGGCGAGAACACGCGCCTCACCAGGAGCGAGAGCTCCTCGGTCCAGTTGATGATGTCGATGCGCTCGTTCGAAAGCTCGCGCACGATCGCCTGCACGCGGTTGCCGCGCATGCCCACGCAGGCGCCCACCGGGTCGACCCGGTCGTCGCTCGTGGTCACCGCGATCTTGGAGCGGAACCCCGGGTCGCGCACGACCTTCACGATCTTCACGGTCTTATCGAATATCTCGGGCACCTCGAGCTCGAACAGCCGCGCCAGGAACTCCGGCGCCGTGCGGGAGATGATCACCTGCGGCCCCTTGGGATTGTTCTTCACCTCAACGATGCAGCCGCGGATCGGGTCGCCCTGGCGGTACCGCTCCCGGCGGATCTGCTCCTTGTAGGGCAGCAGCGCCTCGGTGCGGCCCAGGTTGACCAGGATGTTGCCTTTGTCAATCTGCTGCACCGACCCGGTCACCAGCTCGCCGATGCGCTCGCCGTAGTCGGCGAACACCTTTTCGCGTTCGGCCTCGCGCACGCGCTGGATGATCACCTGCTTCGCGGTCTGGATGGCGCTCCGGCCGAACCGGTCGATGTCGAGGTCCTGCATCAGCTCGTCGCCCACCTCGAGCTCGGGATCGATTTTCTTGGCGTCGGCGAGCGTGATCTCCTTTTCTGAGTCGACAATGGTCTCCACCACGGTCTGGCGCGTGTACACCTCGATGAGCCCCTTTTCCTTGTCGACCTTCACCTCGACGTTGGTGGGCGTGCCGAGGTACCGCTTGGCCGCGGTCACGAGCGCGTCGCGCAGCGTGTCGGTCACGAGGTCCATGCTGATGCTTTTTTCCTTGGTGACGCTCGCGAGCGCCGCCGCGATGTCAAGCGCCTTCACATTCTCGCTTTTGTTTTTCTTGTTCATGCTCCGTTTCCTTGTTTGTTTTTATTTAAACCGTATGTCCATTTTCGCCTTTTGTATCTGAGCGAGCGGGACCTGCTTTTCGCTGTGGTCGTCCAGCTCGATCATAAGCACGTTGTCGATGCAGGACACGCATTTCCCGACCAACACAGGCTTTTGTTTCTCTTCGGATTTGAGCTCGAGGCTCACATAATGGCCGATAACCTTTAAAAAGTCCCGTTGCGTGGCAAGCGGCCGGTCGGCGCCGGGCGACGAGACCTCGAGGGTGTAGGGGCCCTGCGAAAAATTCTCCACGTCGAGCAGCATCGAGAGCTCGCGGCTCGCCTTTTCGCAGTCGTCAATGGTCACCCCGCCCTCTTTGTCGATGAACACGCGCAAAATAGAGTGCCTGCCCGCCGGAATGAACTTGATGTCGTATAGCTCCATGCGCAGGAACTTGAGCTTGTCCTCGATGATAGGGGTGATTTCTTCAAGCGTCATGCCGCGCCTTCTCTTCCTGGTTTTCTTCCCAACAACAAAAAACGGGCTTTCGCCCGCCTACACATTGGATGCAAAACTCTTACTCAGGGGTAAAATATACGATATGGGAGTGGAGGAGTACAACGATGGATTAATTTTTTAAATTATTCGATATAATTTAATAAATTAAGATTCGGGGGAGAAGTATCTCCCCCGCCGCGGCCTCCTCGCCGCGCGGCAGCGGAGTCCTCGGCACTCCCCTCTCCTGGGTGCAGCCGGGTACCGGCCTCATGATCAATCAGAATTGAATTTAGTTTGCAGTCCCGGAGGGACGGAATGTTTGTAGAAAAAATGATGGTTGAAAAATTTGCAAGTCCCGTTAGGGACGACATGGAATTTAAAAAGCGTCTGAGTTTATCTATCTCACACCGGAGCAGATAATAAGAAGATTATTATACTTGACTGACCAGCATCGTTCGACCGGTGTCGCAACCGGTGGTCTATACACACGAAGTTTGCCGCCGCGTTAGGTGCCGGACTGGAGGCCGTCGCCATAGCGCGGTGCTGCTTTCCGATTGATGATTGCGGATTTCGGATTGCGGAATTAAAGACAAGAATAGGATGTATTTTCAATCTGCAATCCGCATTCCACAATCCGCAATTTTGAAGGGCCGTGGCGGCCGGAGCCGGAGGCGAGACCGGAAGGAGGGCCGCCCGCGCCCCCGTTGCGGGGGCGCGGGAACGCCCAGATTTTTTTATTCTTTTTTTAAACTATTTTTTACCCACTCTATCGCCTCATCCCTCGTCTGCAATTTATTCTCCAATTGTAAATCATACGCCTCACCCAAAATTTTCCCAAATATCGGCCCAGGTTTATATCCTAATTCAATCAGGTCTTTTCCATTTATTAATGCCTTCGGCTTTATCTCCTCCACCGGCATCTCCGCCTGCTTCTCCTTTATAAAGGTATAATTGGATATATCGCCGTGGCTGGCAAGGCAGTCAACGCGGTGGACCTCGAGCTCGTCTGCCAATGTGGGCCGCGCAAGGAACCTCTTGAGCGTGGACAGCCGCATTTTCCGTACGTTGATGAAATTCATGTGGTTTGCGATGACGTCGCACACGCTTTCAATGAGTGCGGAAGGCGCTTTGAGCCTGCGCAACAAGCCGGCGGCCATGCCCGCGCCCACGTTGTCGTGGTTGGAAAACCGTATGCGGTCGCTCACCTCCATGGTGGGCGGCTTGCCGATGTCGTGGAGGAGCGTGCTCCAGGCCGCCACCTGCGTCGGGTTTACAAGCAGGGAAAGCGCGGTCACCGTGTGGGTGAACACGTCGCCCTCGGGATGGAACTGCTGCGGCTGGCCCACGCCCACCGTCTTCTCCACCTCGGGGAGAATCCTTGTAAGCAGGCCGCTTTCGTGAAGCATGGTCATTGCCTTGCCGCTGCTGGGCTCGGCAAGGATTTTGTCAAGTTCCTGAAATACGCGCTCGGCGGATATTTGCAGAATGCCCTCAGCTTTTTCTTTTAGCGCGGCCCACGTTTCCTTTTCAATTGCAAACCCGAACCGCGCGCTGAACCGTATGGCGCGAATCATGCGCAGGTAATCCTCGTTAAACCGCAGGCGCGCTTCGCCGATCGCCCGGATTATGCCTTTTGAAATGTCCTCCCCGCCGCGCACATAGTCGAGCACTTTGTCGCTGAGCGGGTCGTAGAACATGCCGTTGATGGTGAAGTCTCTGCGCAGCGCGTCTTCCTTTTCGTCGCTGAATGTCACCGATGCCGGGTGCCTGCCGTCCCCGATTCCCACGTCTTTCCGGAACGTCGCGACCTCAAAGGGCATTTCGTTGTGATTGACAATCACCACGCCGAAATGCTCGCCCACCGTCACCACATGCGGGAACAGTTTGCACACAACCTCGGGCGTCGCGGAAGTGGCGATGTCGATGTCTCCCTTGGTGGGCAGGCCCATCACCATGTCGCGCACGTACCCGCCGGCATAGAGCGCCCGGTGGCCGTGATCGGCAAGGAGCTTGACAATCTCAAGGGCAGCGGCTTCTTTGGGCGTTTTCATGGAGCGTTTTCCAATTTGATTTTTTGTATTGACAATACCCCTGCAAAAAACCATCTTAATGTATTAATTATATATTTGTCATATACAAACTTACATAATTAATGAGGAGGATGGCAATGAAAAAGGTTTTGAAAGGATTGGCGTATTTAAACGTTTTTCTCCTGGTGATTTCCTTTTCCTCCTGCACGTCTGACGAGGCAAAGGGAAACACGGCCTACAACCAGGCCAAGCATTCCGAAGGCATCAATAAGCGCACGCTCGAAAAACGCGCGTATATTTTTTATCAGAAGGTGTACCAGGCCCAGCCCGACAAATCCAAGCTCAGCCTGCCGTTCCGCAAGAAATTCATTGAAATGACGCTCATCAGGGCCAACATGGTGCTCACCGAAGGCACCTACGACATGGACCCGCTCAAGCTTTTTATCAGAGACATCGACACGCTGCTGACCAAGGAACTCCCCAGCGAGATCCGTCAGGACTACGCGAAATTCCTCCTTCTCATGGCGGATTCGAGCGTGGCACGCAACAAGCTCGACGACGCGCTCGACTGGATCTCGAAAGCGCAGAAGGTCGTTGACGATCCTTCGTCCATGGATGCGAAACGCAAGGCCCTCATCACTGATTTCACCAAACAGTTCTACGAAATGGCGGCGCAGGCATACAGCGAGGGCAAGGATTCCAAGGATGTTGAAGCACTTCTCAAGGCGGAATACTACGTCCAGCTCGTGCTGGTGTATGATCCCAATTATCCCGGCGCCGCCGATCTCCTGAGCAACCTGCGCAAGGCGAACGTGAGCACCTATTCCGGGTATGCTCGCGTCATCGAAGGCAAGCTTGATCCCCGCGTCAACAAATACGACATCTACCTCGCGGTCAAGAGCGGTACCACCAACATGACCCTTTCGATGTTCAATTATTCCTACAACCCGCTGCGCCTCAAGGCCGAGAATTTCTACCTCGTGGATGTCAAGGGCGAAAAATACCGCGCGCTTCCGTCTTCGAAACTCGATCCGGAGATCCTCGACACCCAGCACGAGACCAACAACCTCAAGCTGGTGTTCCCGAAGCCCAAGGCCGAGCTTAAAAAAGTCATCTATGACAACGGGGAACACTATACGGAGAAATGCTTCTTCTGATGTTTTAAAACGTTCCAGTGCAAAAAGGGCGGAGGCGAAAGTCTCCGCCCTTTTTATTTGTTTTGGGGTATTTCGCCACCCAGGGTGTTATATAAAAAATCCCGTCAAACAGTCATGTAAATTCTTTAATACAGACCGCTCAAGAAAGTATATTTGATAGTTACTTTTTTCTTCAACCTGCCGATCAAGAAACATTTCAGGGCCCGCAATGCCAGAACGTTTGTACGTGGGAAACAAATATCAGGTGCGGGACGCGCTTGGCGAGAAAATCCGCGCGAAAATCATCGCCGACCTCGAAATAGGCACGGTCAATTCGGTGCGGACCGCTTCGGTGTATGTCCTCAACGGATCCCTGTTCCCCGCCGATCTTGTCGCGCTCGCCGAAGGGCCACTCTCCGATCCCATTGTCCAGGACTACACGATCAACAAATCCTTCATCGAGAATTTCGACTGGATGGTCGAGGTGGGGTTCAGGCCGGGCGTCACCGACAATGTCGGACGGACGGCGCGTGAGGCGGTGGTCATCGCGCTCGGCCGGAGCTTCCCGGAAAGTTTTTCGGTGCACACCGGCACGCAATACTTCTTTTTCGGCAACATCTCCAAAAAACAGATCGAGCGGATTTCCGATGAGATCCTCGCCAACACGCTCATACAGACCGTAAAAATATTTTCCAAAGACGAATGGTTCCAGGTGCACACCAAGGATTTTCCCGCGCCGGTGGTGATCGACACGCACTCCGCGCCCCTGTTCCGCGAGGTGGACCTGAACGTTGACGACGAGGCGCTTACGGCCATCAGCAAAAACTGCATGTTGGCCCTGTCGCTCGACGAGATGAAATGCATCAAGGCGCATTTCGCAAAGCCCGAGACAGCAAGCCAGCGCAGGCAGCGCGGCATGCCCGCGAACATCACCAACGTCGAGCTTGAAATCATCGCGCAGACATGGTCCGAGCACTGCAAGCACAAGATTTTCAACGCCGACATCATTTACCTTGAAAACGGCAAGACGCCCGTCCACATCAAGAGCCTGTTTAAAAGCTACATTCAGAAGACCACGGCCATTGTCTGCGAGCAGAAGGGAAGGCAGGACTTCTGCCTCTCGGTGTTCAAAGACAACGCCGGGGTGATAAAGTTCGACGACAAGAACGCCATCGTGTTCAAGGTGGAGACGCACAACAGCCCGTCGGCGCTCGACCCGTACGGCGGCGCGCTCACCGGCATCGTGGGCGTCAACCGCGACCCGTTCGGCACCGGCCTGGGCTGCCGGCTCATCGCCAACACCGACGTGTTCTGCTTTGCCTCGCCGTTCCACACGGGCAAGCTGCCGCCCCGCATCCTGCACCCCAAGCGCGTGCTCGAGGGCGTGCGCGAGGGCGTGGAGCACGGCGGCAACAAGAGCGGAATCCCGACCGTCAACGGCACCATCGTGTTCGACGAGCGGTTCCTCGGCAAGCCGCTGGTCTATTGCGGCACGCTCGGTCTCATGCCGCTCGACGTGGGCGGACGCAAGGGCTGGGAAAAGAAGGCGCTGCCCGGCGACCACATCATCATGGTGGGCGGCCGCATCGGCAAGGACGGCATCCACGGCGCGACGTTCTCGTCCGAGCCGCTGCACGAGGGCTCGCCCGTCACCGCGGTGCAGATCGGCGACCCGATCACGCAGAAGCGCATGACCGATTTCCTGCTTCGCGCGCGCGACCGCGGCCTGTACAACTCGATCACCGACAACGGCGCGGGCGGGCTTTCGTCGTCAATCGGCGAAATGGCGAGCGACACGGGCGGCGCAATGGTGCACCTCGAAAAGGCGCCCCTCAAATACCACGGCCTCGAGCCGTGGGAAATTTACGTTTCGGAAGCGCAGGAACGCATGAACGTCGCCGTGCCCGCCCTCAAGGTGTCAGCCTTTCTGGCGCTGGCGCAGGAGTGGAACGTGGAGGCGACCGATCTCGGCGAGTTCACCAGTGACGGCTTCCTCGACATCAGGTTCGGCGACACCGCGATCGCGTGCCTGTCCATGGATTTTCTGCACCACGGCCTGCCGGGCATGCGGCTCTTTGCAAAATGGGAAGACCGGAACAAGGGAAAAAAAGGCGACTTCCCCGCCGCCGATTTGAAGGCCGACCTGCGCGGCCTGCTCAAACGGCTCAACATCTGCAGCAAGGAATACGTGGTGCGGCAGTACGACCACGAGGTGCAGGCCGGCAGCGTGGTGAAGCCGCTCTGCGGCGCGAAGAACGACGGCCCGTCCGACGCCGCGGTGATAAGGCCCGTACTTGATTCCTTCGAAGGCATCGCCGTGAGCAACGGCATCGTGCCCCGCTACAGCGACGTCGACACCTATGCCATGGCCGCCTGCGCCGTGGACGAGGCGGTGCGCAACGCGGTGTGCGCGGGGGCCGACCCGCATTTCATGGCCGGGCTCGACAACTTCTGCTGGTGCGACCCGGTGCAGAGCGACGCGAACCCGGACGGCGAGCTCAAGCTGGCGCAGCTCGTGCGGGCCAACAAGGCGCTTCTTGACATATGCGTCACCTACGGCATCCCGCTCATCTCCGGGAAAGATAGCATGAAAAACGACTACCGCATCGGCAACACGGCCATTTCCATCCCGCCCACGCTGCTTTTCAGCCTCGTGGCGAAGGTGCCCGACGTGCGCAAGGCCGTCACCATGGATTTCAAGGAGAGCGGCAGCCTCATCTACTGCGTCGGAACCACCTTCCCCGAGCTCGGCGCCTCCGAATACGCGCTTATGCAAGATGTTAAAGACACCAGGGTGCCGGTCGTGCACGACGCGGGGCAGGCGTTTGCCTGCTACGCCGCGCTGTTTTCCGCGATCCAGGCCGGGCTCGTCCGCGCCTGCCATGATCTTTCCGACGGCGGGCTCGGCGTGGCCATTGCCGAAATGTGCTTTTCGGGCGAGACCGGCGCGAGCATCTCGCTTGCCGCCATGAACCAGTCCGGATGCACCGAAGACTACGAAGTGCTGTTTTCCGAATCGCAGGCCAGGATCCTCGTCGAGGTGAGGCCCGAGCATGGCCAGCGGTTCGAGCTGCTCTTTAAGGGGCTGCCGCTGTCGCGCATCGGCGCGGTTGTCAAGGGCGATATGATCCAGGTGATGGGGCTCAAGCAGGCGCCGGTGCTGAGCCTGTCGCGCATCGACGCGAAGGCGGCGTGGAAAAGCACGCTGCAATTTTAGGATTATTTTAAATTATTGGATGACTTAAAAAAAATTGCTGTCACTCCCGCGGACGCGGGATTGACAATTTCAATAAAAACCGTCCACAGGAATTGTATCGTGAGTAAAGACATTGCCGCAATCGTCCTGGCGGGAAACGGCACCAACTGCGAAATGGAGACGGCGCACGCCTGCCGCATGGGGGGATTCCCGGTCGTCGACATCGTGACGATCTGGGAGCTCGTCGCCGGCGACGCGTCGCTTGACAATTATGATTTCCTGTGCCTGCCCGGCGGCTTTCTCGACGGCGACGACCTCGGCTCTGCAAAGGCGCAGGCCAACCGGCTCCTCCACACGGTGGTCAAAAAAACCGACACGCCCCTCATCGCGCAGTTCACCGCGTTCATCAACGGCGGCAAGCTCATCCTCGGCATCTGCAACGGGTTCCAGCTCATGGTCAAGCTCGGCCTCCTGCCCGGGATCTTGGGCGGCTTCACCCAGCAGGTGACGCTTACCAACAATGATTCCGGCAGGTTCGAGGACCGCTGGGTGTGGCTCAAAACCAATCCAGCCTCTCCGTGCGTCTTTACAAAAGGGGTTTCTTCGCTGTATCTGCCGGTACGCCACGGCGAGGGGAAGTTCGTGGCGCGCGACCGCGAGGTGCTCGACGCGCTCAGGGGCAGCAACCAGATCGTGCTCTCCTACGTGGACCCCGACACGCAGGCGCCCACCATGAAATATCCCGACAACCCCAATGGTTCGCAACTGTCAATAGCCGGCATCTGCAACCCCACCGGGCGGCTGCTGGGGCTCATGCCGCACCCCGAGGCATTCCTCCACCGCACCAACCACCCGCGGTGGTCCCGCGAAGACCTTCCCGAGGAAGGCATGGGGCCGCAACTCTTCCGCAACGCTTACCAGTACATTGCAGGGCAGGTAAGGCCCTAACCTGATTTATTCACATAAATCCAATAAAACCTCACCGCAGAGAAATTGAAACAAAGTTGGAAGTTGGAGGTAAGCCTCAAATTTTCAACTTCCAACTCTAAACTATTTATGTTTTCTCTGCCTTGAATTCTCTGCGCTCTCCGCGTCTCTGCGGTGAATTTCAGCCGGCGCTCACGGCGTCCGCTTGAATTGTTGCGACGCGCCTTTTTCCCTCGGTTCCTCAAAAAGCGGGTACACACCGATGGCCTGTCCGGTTTCGAGCGCGATGTCACGCTCGGTCTTTTCCTCGATCACCGGAATCCACACCTGCGTCCCCGGCATGAGCCGGGCGAGGTCGGCGTCCTTATTGTGCTTGGCGAACAGCCACAGCGGGATCTGGTCCTCGTTGCAGATGCTCCAGAGCACCTCCCCGCGCGTGATGGTCTTCTGCGTTACATCCGCGACTTTGTACCTGCTGTAGAAGTCCTCCTCCAGCGCCATGTGGTACTCAAGCCGGGCCTTGACAAAACGCGCAAGAAGGTCCTGGCCCGCCGGGACCAACAGCGCGCGGCCGATCCGGATCTCCGAACGCGCGCCCAGGCCGTTGAGCTGCCGGATCGCCGCGGCGGGGACGCCGAGCCAGTCGGCGTAATGGCCGATCGTTTCGTCAACCGACACCCTGATGCGGGCGGTGGTCCCTTCCGGCGAAAGCGTCGCATCCAGCGAATACACCGACACGTCAAACGCGGGCATCAGGCCGTGTTTTCCGGCCTTTGAAAATTTCGGCGGCGCACCGGCCCTGGCCATCACGGTTTCCTTGAGAGAATCGGCGACAGCTGGTTGCGGCGCCGGCGTTTTGCTTTTTGCGGGCTTTTCGGCTTTCGGCTCTTCCGGCGGCAGGGAGGGCGGAACAGGGGCCTGCATTTCCTGCTCGGCAGGCGCCATGGTCGTTTCCGGCGCCGAAACAGCCGGAGTGCCTGTCGCGGGCGGAACCCTGAGTACCTGTCCCGCATAAATTCTTCCGCCGTGCGTTATGCTGTTTTCGAGCGCGAGCGCCGTCACCGGAACGCCGAAGTTCGACGCGATGCCGTACAGGTTGTCGCCGCGCCTGACGCTGTAGTACTGCTGGCGTTCAGGCGTCTCGCTTTTGAGCGAATCCGGAACCGCAGCGAGCATTTTTGCCGGTTCGGTTATTTTGGCCTCTTCCGGAATCCTTATTGTAAAGCCTGCCGGGATCTGCTTCTGCTGGAAAAACACCACCGGCCTTAATGCAGGGTTGCACTCCATGAGCGTCTTGAGCGGTATATCAAGGTACTTGCTTACCACCGCCGGCCGCATGTACGAAGGCAGGACAAAGGATTTGTATTCGTACCGCGGCGCGAAATGCAGGTCGCTGAAATAGGTTTGAGGATTGCTTGCGATCTCACGCGCTGCGAGAAAACAGGCATAGAAATTCTTTGATGCGAACTGAAACAAATGGCTCTTGTAATTCTTGATGATGTCGCTGATGTCGCGGGAACCGGCCGCCTCGACCGCCCGCTTTATGCCGTTGACCCCGTGGTTGTAGGCGGTGACCGCGAGCGGCCATGACTGCAGCTGCTCGTAGTTCTGCTTGAGCAGCCGCGCCGCGGCCACGGTCGCCGCCACCGGATCGCGCCGCTCGTCGACCAGGTAATTGATTTTAAGGAAAAGCCTGCCGGTGCCGCGCATGAACTGCCACAAACCCGCGGCGCCCACCTTCGAATAGGCCTCGGCGTTGAACGACGACTCGACGTGCGGAAGATAGGCAAGGTCGCCGGGAAGGCCGTACCGGTTGAATATGGCGCGGATGGTGTCGAAATAGGCGGCCGAGCGCTCGAGCCCCTCCTTGAACCGCTCCTTTTCCCCCTGCTGGAGACGCACCCGCTCCGCAGCTCCGGCCAGCGCGCTGTCAGGCGCGTGGGCCTTAAACAGGGCCAGGATCTTCTTTTCATCTTCGGTCCAGGTGGATTCGGGCTTAAAGGCCAGATCGTTCAATTTCTGTTGGATCGCCCGCCGTTCGCTTTCGACATACCTTGAGACGGCGAAATCCCCCTGGCGCGGCAGCTCCAGGGTTTTGTAAATAACGAGCGGATATTCCCGGTCGTGAAGCAATCCCTGGGTGGTGGAGAGTTCGGCATATACCTTTTTCCAAAACGCGACATTGTCTTTGAGGATTTCAGGCGCGGGGAAACATGAAGAATCGGCTTGCTGTGCCTGCGGAGAAAAACCGCAAACAATAACGACCAAAAACACCGCGCACAGCTTTAGATTGATTTTCAGCATTTAGAAAAACCTGATTATGCCATCCCTCGCTGCCGTCGCCTCAATTTTCATTTATCAAGAAACAGCCTGAGAGTCGCTAAGATGATACAGCAATGACCGTTCAAACGTTACGCTAAGGTCTATAAAAATAAGGCATGCGCAGTTGGATGGATGAAGGTTCAGGGGGTCTGATAAAAGAAAGTCCTCCATTGCGTCGGGAGGACATGGCGTACCGAGGGGTCAAAAGGTGTTTTTAATTTACCAGCTGCTTGAAGTCGGTGCCCGGCCTGAATTTTATGATATTGGATGCTTTCACCGTGAAGGTGGCGCCGGTCCGCGGGTTCTTGCATTTTCGCGCGCGTCTCTTGACAACAGAGAAACTTCCGAATCCGATGATCTGGATCCCCTTCTTGGCGTTTTTACGGATTGCGCGCAGCACGGAGTCAACCGTTTTTCCCGCCAGCACTTTTTTTATGCCCGCCTCACGCGCGACAACGGCAATGACGTCCCTTTTATTCATGGTTCCCCCCTCACCGGTAAAACGCCTTATCAGTATCCCGGATAATCGAAAAACGCCCGCGCAAGTTCCGGTTTTGTCTTTGCCCAGAATTCATAGGCGCCTATATAGGCTTTTTTCAATGACGGATCCAAGTTCTTCTGGGGCTTTGACGGCGTGTACTGCGCAAACCGTATGTCCGCAGACCCCGACATTGCCCTGTATTCGTCCTGCGAGATGGGCTGCAGCGTCGTCTGCACGCGGGTGAGCCCTCCCGACGGCGCGCCAGAGCCCGGGGTGGGCGCCGTGACCCTGCGCGCCGTTATTTTTTGCAGAAGATAATACACCTTCCCCGGCTTGAAATTAAACTTGACAGTTGCGATATTGTCAATCGCGGCAAGCACATAATGCTCCCCCGTGTCCGCCGCCATCTGGACCACGGTGTTGTCGGTATTCACGCAGCCGAAGGCGCCGTCTATATACACCGTGCCGATTTTGTCAGCATTATATGACGCGCCGGTTTTGGGAAGCGGGCGCAGCACAACGACGAGTGCCTTGTCCTGCGGGGCCTTTAAAACGGGGACGGGCGTCGAATAACGGATCATGGGCGCGCATGACGAGAGCATCAGCGCGGCCGACAGCATCGCGCCGCACCAGGGTTTCGTTTTCACTTTGTCCTCCTCTTTAAGCAATCGTTAACGGGCGCCGCAACGGCGGCACCCGGCTCCCAATCATACTCACAAGGTCATTTCAAAACTATTTGAAACCGCAAAGCATTCCATGCGGGCTCCGCCCTTTTTGACAATTCCTTTCGAACGCTCCACCATGGCGTCGATCTGGGCGTCGGTGCGGTGCCTGTTGTGATGGAACAGACCCAGGCGTTTTGCGCCGGCCCTGATGCCGAGCTTGACAGCATCGGAAAATACCGAATGGCCGTACGACCGGTTGCGCGGATAATCGCCCAGCGAGAACTCCGCGTCGTGGATGAGCAGGTCGGCATCCTGCGAAAATGCGGCATACTCTTCGAAGGTCTGGCCGCCCGGGTGATTGAATTCGAGCTCGTTGTCGGTGAGGAAAACGAACGAGGCGCCGTTTTCCTCGAACCGGTATCCCAGCCCGCCGTTGGGATGGGAAAGAAAAATGGGCCTCACCGTGATCCCGCCGACGGTAAAGGGCTGGGAGCCGGCCTGCGAAAAACGCAAAATCGCCGAAACCGACTCAAGATCGACGGGGAAATACGGGGCGGACATGACTCCCTTAAGGATCTCCCGGTACGAGGGAAAATGAAAGCTGCACCCGTGGATGGTGATCTCGATGTCCCTGTCGTAGACGGGATTGAAAAAGGGGAATCCCATGATATGGTCGAGGTGCGCATGGGTGAACAGCAGGTTTATTTTTTTCACCTTGGACCGGGCCAGCTTCAACCCGAGGCCGCGGATGCCCGACCCGGCGTCCACCACGATGACATCGCCCCTTTTCGAACGGATTTCCAGACACGTCGTGTCACCGCCATAACGGTCAAATTGTTTGCCGCTCACAGGCAGTGAACCACGCGATCCCCAGCAACGCAGGTACATGGCTTCTCCGGATATTGTTGCGCCGGCGCAACAGGCATCGACCGCACGGTCTTTGCTGTTGAAGTTTGAGTAGTAATTATAACAATTTGTGTAAAACAAAGCGAGGAAAAAATGGTGGGCAAAGTTTTTACCGGATCGGTGAAAAAACCGGGAAAATTTATTTAATAAAAATGAAATAAAGGTATTGACATGATTTTCAATTTTGGTTATATTTTAAATAGTTAATGTTGATAAACTTTGTTTACATTATTTCAATATAATTATAATGCATTGATATTTAAAAAGATGGAGGTTTTATATGCGAATAGCGCCAACTATTACAAACCTTATCGGAAACACGCCGCTGGTCAGAATCAACAAGCTTAACAAAAACGGAAAAGCGACGGTGGCCGCCAAGCTGGAATTCTTCAACCCCCTATCCAGCGTAAAGGACAGGATCGGGCTCGCCTTGATTGAAGACGCGGAAAAATCGGGCGTCTTGACAAAAGACAGCATCATCATTGAGCCCACGAGCGGGAACACGGGCATCGCGCTGGCGTTTGTCGCCGCGGTCAAGGGCTACCGCCTGATCCTCACCATGCCCGAGACCATGAGCGTAGAGCGCAGGAAAATGCTCAAGGCGCTTGGCGCAGAGCTCGTCCTCACCGAGGGCGCGAAGGGCATGAAGGGCGCGGTGGCAAAGGCCGACGAACTGGCCCGCGAAACCAAAAATTCGTTTGTGCCCCAGCAGTTCAACAATCCGGTGAACCCGGCCATCCACCGCAAAACCACCGCCGAGGAGGTTTGGCGCGACACCGACGGCACGGTTGACATTTTCGTTGCCGGCGTGGGAACGGGCGGCACCATCACCGGCGTGGGGGAAGTGCTGAAGGCCAGAAAACCGTCCGTTAAAATCATCGCGGTGGAGCCTGCGGCATCGCCGGTGCTTTCGGGCGGCCAGCCCGGTCCGCACAAGATCCAGGGCATCGGCGCGGGATTTGTCCCGGGCGTGTACAACGGGAAGCTTATTGACGAGGTAATCCAGGTAACCGAGGAAGATGCCGGCCAAACGGCACGGGCTCTTGCCAAACAGGAAGGCGTTCTTGCGGGAATCTCCTCGGGCGCCGCGCTGTGGGCAGCGCTGCAGGTCGCGCAGCGCAGTGAAAACAAGGGCAAGCTCATCGTCGTTATTTTGCCCGACACCGGCGAACGGTATCTCAGCACATGGCTGTGGGACGAGCAGCCCCAGGGATGACTGTTAAAAAGAAAGGTTCTTGCCATGAATGCCAAACCCTATCATTTTGAAACCCTTGCCCTGCACGCGGGGCAAACCGTGGACGCGACGCAGTCGCGCGGCGTGCCGGTGTACCGCACCAGCTCGTACGTTTTCAAAAACACGCAGCACGCTGCGAACCTGTTCGCCCTCAAGGAGCTGGGCAACATCTACACCAGGCTCATGAACCCCACCACCGACGTGCTCGAGCAGCGCGTGTCCCAGCTTGAGGGCGGCGCAGCATCGGTCGCCGTTTCCAGCGGGACCTCCGCGGTATTTTATTCAATCATAACCCTTGCCGAAGCAGGAGACGAAATCGTTTCGGCAAGCAACCTGTACGGCGGGACCTATACGCAGTTCGACGCCATCTTACCCAAGCTCGGCATCACCACGCGGTTCGTGGACGCACGTGACCCGCGCACTTTCGAGAAAGCGATAACCGCAAAGACTCGCGCGCTCTTCGTCGAGACCATCGGCAACCCGACGCTCGATTTCACGGACATCGGCGCCGTCGCGGCCATCGCGCACCGCCACGGCATTCCGCTCGTTGTCGACGGCACGTTCACCACGCCCTGGCTGCTGCGTGCCATCGAGCACGGCGCCGACATCGTGGTGAATTCGTTGACAAAATGGATAGGCGGGCACGGCACCGCCGTGGGCGGCATCATCACCGACGCGGGCACGTTCGACTGGAAGGCCGGCCGCCACACGCTGTTCACCGAGCCCGACGCCAATTACCACGGCCTGTGCTGGGCGCTCGACCTGCCGGCCCCGCTGTCAACGATACCGTTCGCCCTGCGGGTGCGGCTCGTCCCGCTCCGCAATCTCGGCGCCTGCATCGCGCCCGACAACGCATGGATCTTTCTCCAGGGGCTCGAAACCCTGCCGCTGCGCATGGGGCGCCACTGCAAAAACGCGCTGCTGGTCGCGCAGCACCTTGCGAAACACCCGAAGGCGGCGTGGGTGCGCTATCCGGGACTCGAGAAGGACCCTTCGCACGCGACGGCGAGCCGATACCTTGACAAAGGGTATGGTGGCATGGTCGTGTTCGGCGTGAAGGGGGGGTATGACGCCGCCGTGAAGGTCATCGACAACATCCGGCTGTTTTCCCATCTTGCAAACGTGGGCGACGCCAAGAGCCTCATTCTTCATCCCGCAAGCACGTCGCATTCACAGCTGAGCGAGGAGCAGCAGCTTGCGGGCGGCCTCACTCCGGATTTAATAAGGCTTTCGATCGGGCTTGAGCACCCCGACGACCTTATCGGCGCGCTTGACGAGGCGCTCGCGCTCGCGTAACACCGGCTCCCGCAGCGGCCATCCCTGCGGCGCGAGGATTTTATCACGTATGCGGACCACGAAAATTATTGTCAAACAGGAAAACGGCATCCATATACGCGTCGCGGACGCCATCGCGAAGGCGGTCAGGAAGCTGTCGTCGAAAATCACGTTCAAAAAGGGAGGCCAGACCGCCGACGGCGATTCGGTGCTGCAGCTCCTGATGCTCTCCGCGGGCAAGGGCGCGGAGATCGAGGTCACGGCAAGCGGGGGAAACGAGGAAGAGAGCCTGATCAAGCTTGAGGAGATTTTTTCCGACGGCGGGGGGATATGAGCGGCAGTTTCGTGATAAATGAATCGGAAGTTGAATGTTGGAAGTTGGAGGTTGAAAGCCGAAGCGAGAATAATGGTCAAAGGATATAGGTTCCAAATCAAGCTTTCTCCAGCATTTTTTCAATCTCACTCACCACCCTATCCGGTGTAATCGTACTCACCGCCTCCCCTTTTCCCTGCTGCAACACAACCGACTTCCTGCTGAGCGGCCGGAATTTCTCCAAATTCCACTCGATGTCGGGGAACAGCGCCACCTGCGGCACATCGAACGCCGAGGCGACGTGCACGACCGAGGTGTCGGGCGTGACGACAAGGTTGACAAGAGAGATTAACGCGACGATGTCGCCGATGGCGGGCGAATCATAGAGAATGACGCGCGGCTGGAGATTTTGCAGCTTTCCGGCGTTTGGGCCGTCGGCGGGCTTATAGGTGACGATAACCCTTAGGTTTTTTGACAGACAATACGCCGCGACCGCGGCCCATCCTTCAACCGTCCAGTACCGCGAGGAATCGCCGGCGGAAATATTGAGCGCTACGGTCTTTGCATCATCCACAAGAATGGTATCTTTGATTTTTTTAACAAGCCGCGCATCGGGAAAAAGCTCGGGCCGGGGATCGGCTGTGGACGGCATGCCCAGCGGCTTGAGACAGGCAAGGTTCCGCGCGACCGCGTGCAGCGCGGCATTTTCCAGGTCGGAGGGAATGGGAAATGAAAAGGTGCTTTCTCCTTCCCTGTTGAATCCGACCTTGTTTTTCGCCCGGCAGATTCCAGCCAGCAGGGCGCTTTCGCGCGACGCATGGTCTTTTGGATCGATGAGCCAGTCGTATCGCGTCAACAGCAACCGGATCATCAACGAGCAAAAAGAAAACGGGTCTTTCCGGTAAACGAATATTTTTTTCACCCGGGGATTTCCGCGCAGGACAGGCGCCCCGCGCGGGGATGAGAGAACGTGCATTTCCGCGCCGGGCACGTGTTCAGCAACAGCCCGGAACAGGGGCGTGGTGAGGACCATGTCGCCGATACGCCCGATCTGCACGATAAGGATCTTCATCAAAGAAAGCTTTCCTTACCGCACCGCGAGCACGCGCTTTACACATTGATAGCCGCCGTCAAGGGTGAACCGGACAAAATACACGGTGTTGCCGGCCATGTCCCGGCGCGCCTTCATTCCCTCAAAACCGATCGAGTGGAACCCGGCTGCCTGATACGCGGCCGGCACGCGCATGACCACCCTTCCGCTTGCGCTGACGATGTCGACGGAGACGGTTGCCGCTTTACTCATCAGATACCGCAGGGTCCCAGCCGAATACATGATCCTGAAGCTCGGCGCGGCTATTGACGAAGCGGAACTCGTGCGGGGACAGCGAGTTCCCTCCATAATGGAAACCGCCGGATTTACATTATAAGAAACCGTGCCGGTCCCGAGTCCCGCCGAAGAAGCGGAAACCGTCACCGTGCCGGCGGTGAACGTCGACCGCACCGCCACCTTGCACATCCCGCCCTCGGCCGAGAGCTCATGGTCGAGCGGCGAATGAAAGCCGAGCGGCTTGCCGGCCGTGACGTACTGGTCCGACCCGCCGCGGTAATCGCCGGGCCCGGTCACGGCAAAGGTGACCGGGTTGCTCGCCGTAGGACACCAGATTCCGCTTGCGTCAACCACCGTGGCGAGAATGAAGGCCGCGTCGCTCCCGTTCGCCGTGATCTGGAAGGTGTCGCCGTCGGACCTCACCAGCGGCGGCTCCACGGTCAGCACGATGTGGTCGGCGGGACCAGCGGTCTTCTTCTCGTCAAAGCACACCACGTTTCCGCTTTGGTCAAGCCCCTCGGCGCGCAGGGTCCCCGACGCCCAGGTCACGTTCCATGAGCACTGGAACGGCAGCTGGGTGGTGGCCTGGCCGGTGCCGTCGCCGCTCCCGCTCCACGGATTGGGCGTTTTTACGCCCTGGTCCGCGCCGTTGATCAAGAGCCGCACGCTTGGGCAGTTTGAAAACGCGTTCACCTGCACCGCGCCCGACCGGTTCCAGTGGTGCGCGAGCGAAACCACGGGCTTCACCGAATACGGCAGCCACGCCGCCTGATACGCTTTGTAAAGCAATTTGGGGATGCGGTTGAAATCCATCATGGAAGACCCGAACGACCGTACGCTTCCCTCGCCCTCTCCTTCGAGGAAATTGCCCGACTCGCCCGGCGTTTCGCACAGGTACCACTGGGCGAGGCCGAAGCAGTTGGCCTGCCTTGACTTTTTCCAGTTCTGGAGGTATTCGCTCGCGAACGCGATTTCCCAGTCCCAGGCGAAGCGCGCGGTGCGGCTGCCGCCCCACGCCTCCGCGCCCCAGCACGGCGTGTTGGGCAGACCGCTCTTCATCGCGATCTCGCAGCCCGACGACGAGCACGAGATGATGTCGGCGATCGCGGGATCGGCCGCGCTGCCCCCGCGGTCGGACTGCGCCCTCGTGTTGACCGGGTCCCATGTCTGTGAAATCGCCTTGAGCTGGCCGGCGAACGTAGGATCGATGGGGCCGTTGCTCACCTCCCACGCGAGCACCGACGGGTGGTTCCGGTCGCGGATGATCATGTCGCGGTGCAGCTGGCTCTTGTAGATAAATTTCGGCGTGTTGGTCTGCTGCCCGGCGGCGAAAGTCCCCTCGAGCTCACCGCTGGGCTGCACGAGCATCACGCCGTAGGCATCGCACGCGTCAACGAACTCGGGGCTCGACGACGAATGACCGGGCCGCCAGAGGGTCGCGCCGCACTCGGCCGCGAGCTTGGCGTCGCGCCACTGCTGCTCCTCGGGAACGGCCGTGCCCAGCGCCGGATAATCGTAGCGGCTCGAAACGCCCCACAGGTACTGCTGGTGGCCGTTGAAATACGGGAAGTTGTGGTCCCACGTGATGACGCGGATGCCCAGCGGGCTCTCGAACACATCGGTGGTCGCGGCACCGACCTTGACAATATGATAAACCTTGTAGAGGTACGGCTTGCCGTAGATGCTGCCCGCGGGGTACCAGAGTGTCGGGTTGGCGATGGTGCCGGTCTGGTCGAACACGTAGCTCGTGTCGGCCCCCACGGTCTGGGTGCTACTCTGGCTCAACACGACGTTGCCGGCGGCGTCAGTCACCTTGGTGGTGAGCGTGACGGCCTGCGGCGCGGCGTTGTCGTTCCGCACGTTCGTGAGGATCCGCACGGTCGCGGACGCGTCGGAGGCCGACACCGTGGCGACATAGGTCCCCCACTGGTTCAGCACCGAATACACGTTGAGGGGCACATGCACCTTGTCGGTGATGTGAAGCCACACCGGCCTGAACAGGCCGTAATCGCCCTGGCCGAACCGGTAGTCGATGGAGAACCCGGGATACGCGTAAAACCCTCCGTTGCCGCTCATCCTCACGGCCAGAACATTGTCCGCCCCGCCGAAGGTCACATAGGGCGTGATGTCCACGACGAACCCGATGAAGCCCACCACGTGCGTCGCGTTCTGGTTGATGCCGTCGTTGCCGGGAAGAAACGTGCCGTTGATGTACACCGCCGCGCCCAGGTGCGCGCCCTCGATCTCCACGAAGATCTTCCTGCCCGAATAGGCGTTATCGATTGTAAAGTGCTTGCGGTACCAGGAAACGCCGGCGTACATGCCGCCGGTGGCGCCGCCGCCCGACTGGTTGTTGAACGATTCCGTGTCGCTCCAGGTGTGCGGAATGCCCACGTCGCTCCACGCCGCGTCGCTGAACGAGGGGCTTTGGGCGCTCGCGGGGTCTCCTTTTGTAAATTTCCAGGGCGCGGTGCTCATGTTGACCTTCACCCGGTTGCTGGGCTCGCCGGTATAGGTTTGGGCACAACACACCGCGGCCAGCGCCAGAACGGCCAACAGCACCGGAACCATTTTCGTTTTCATGTCCATTCCTCCTTTTTATATTCACGCGTTTGACGCATCAGCAAACCAGCGTTTGCCCGCGGTCGCTGTTCATTGTTTTTGCGCTTGGCTTTTCTTTGCAGCGGCAATGCTATTCGCCCGCTCCGTTTTCGGGTGTGGCACTGTCCAATTCGATCGGGTGACCGTACTTCCAGGTTCCACTTCTGAAAGAGAGCGTATCATGAGCTGAGGTGAATGCATCCTTAGCCATTTCAACCCGTTCAAAAGAAATGGTGGAATCATCAACCCATTTCGCGCTGTCGGGCCCCCATTTCCCGGGGGCCGAATAAAACGCCTTTGTCAATGAATCACCGGAAATCTTCCAGATTTGAAAACCATTCGCCATGAACCCGGCTTCGATGTCACGATAATCGCAGAGCAGATAGTTCCGTCCCGGGCCGATCGTCGGCCTCGATATGAGCGTGTCGCATTTGCCATTCCTCATGTTGACGGAGAGCCAATCGCCCCACTCCCATCCTTCCCGTTCGATGACGATCGCGGACAGGGCCGGCAAATAATCCGTCACGAAATATCCGACCTGCCCGTCGTTGTCCGTATGCAGCAAGGTATCGTTGAACTGAATTTTGCTTCCATTGTCAAGGATAATCGTGAGGCTCGAGTCGTTTGCCCGGAAAACTCTGTTCCGCAATTGATCCAGCAGTTTCTTTTCTTCCATCCGCATGGTTTTTTCCTGGGCATTGGGCGCCGCGTCAGGCTGACCATTTTTCTGGCTCGAGTCCGCCGACGCGGAACCGTTTGCCGCTTTCGATGGCGCTTGAGCGTTACCGGATGATTTCGGCGCGCACGAGAGCACGGCAAGAAGAAGCGTCCCTGCTGCGAGCTTAAATGAGCATGGTCTCATCAGAGTTCCTTTTGATGAATTGAAAGACCCCGCTGCAAGCCACGGCGCCGCGCGTTCCTTCCGCATCACCGCGAGACAATGACGCGCTTCACCGGCTGATACACGCCGTCCACTCCGAACCGCACAAAGTAAACGCCGGCCGGAAACGCCGCGCCGGCCTGGGATTTCGCGAGCTGGACCGGATGCCACCCTTCATTCTGGAGCGATGCGGGAATCGCTCTTGTCAATTTCCCGTTCGCGCTCACGATCTGCACCGACACCAGCGCCGGCCGCGCAATATAGTAGCGCAGCCCGCCGCGCATGAGAACGGCCTTGAAGGAAGAAAACGCGGAGGGTGCGGACGGACGCGTTATCATGGCCGTCGTAAACGGCGGGTCGGTGACCGGGTATACGGTGAATGCGGTCGAAGCGGCGGGCTGCGGCAGGCCCGCGCAGGTGCTCGACACCGTGACGACGCCCGGCGTGAACAGGGAGCGCACCGCGATCTTGCACATGCCGCCCTCCATCTGGAGTTCCGGGTCGGTGGGCGCGTGCCAGGTCTTGGGCATGGCGGCGTTGACGCGCTGGTCGGACCCGCCGCGGTAGTTGCCCGGGCCGGAAACGCCGAAGGTTATGTTGTGGCTGTCAAGCGGACACCAGGTGCCGGCGCTGTCCACCACCGTGGCCAGGATGAAGGCCGCGTCGGTGCCGTTGGCGCGGATCTCGTACACGCCGCCGTCGGGCCGGACGAGCGGCGGCTCCACGGTGAGCGTCACGTGGTGCGCCGGTCCCGCGGTCTTCTTCTCATCGAAGCACACCACATTTCCGGTATTGTCAAGACCCTCGGCGCGCAGCGTCCCGGCCTGCCATGCCACGTTCCAGTAACACTGGAACGGCAGCTGCGTCGCGGCCTGGGTGTGGTCGTTGTCCGGCGGCACGCCGGCCGCGGGATTTGGTTTCTTCACGCCCTGGCTCACGCCGTTGATGAGGAGCCGCGCGCTGTCGCAGTTGCAGAAGACGTTTACCTGAACGTTACCGGAGCGGTTCCAGTGGTGCGCGATGGCGATCTCTGGATGGAGGGAGAAAGGAACCCAGCACACCCGCCACGCGTTATACAGGAATTTCGGGATGCGGTTGAAATCGAGCATGGAACAGCCGAACGACCGCTCCTTCTGGTTGGGCATGTCGAGGAAATATCCGTCTTCGCCGGGCGTCTCGGACAGGTACCACTGCGCGATGCCGAAGCAGCTGTTGGCCTGGCTCTGCACCCATTCCTGCAGGTAATCGGCGACGAACGCGATCTCCTGGTCGTACCCCCATCTTGACAAGCGGCCATAATTGCTCCAGTCCTCCGAGCCCCACGCCGGGTTGTTGGGGAAGTTGTGCTTCACGCCTATTTCGCAGCCCGTGGCCGTGCATCCGAGGATGTACCCGTTGGCAGGGCTCGGCGTGCGGTCTGCCTGCACGCGCGTGTGGATCGAGTCCCATGTATTGGCAAGCCCCTGGCACTGCTGGGCAAGGCCGGTGCTGACCGGGCCGTTGCTTACCTCCCACGCGAGCACCGACGGATGGTTCCGGTCGCGGATGATCATGTCGCGGTGCACCTCGGCCTTGAGCGTCTGGTTGCAGGGCCCGCACGCGCCCTCATGCTCGCCGCTTGGCTGCACGAGCGCGATGCCGTACGCGTCGCAGGCGGCAACAAACTCGGGACTGCACGGAGAATGGCCGGGGCGCCACAGGTTGCCGCCGCAGCCCGACAGGATCTTCGCGTCGCGCCACTGCTGCTCCTCGGGCACGGCCGTGCCGAGCGCCGGGTAATCGTACCGCGCGGACGCGCCCCACAAAAAATGCTTGCGGCCGTTGTAGTAGGGATAGTCCTTGTCCCAGGTGAGCACGCGGATGCCGAGCGGACTCTCGAACACGTCGACCGTGGTCCCGCCCACCTTGACAATGTGATAAACCTTGTACATATACGGCCCGCCGTAGATGCTGTTGTTCGGGTACCACAGGTGCGGGTTGGCGATGTCGCCGGTCTGGCCGAACGCGTACGACGCTCCTGCGGGGACCGTCTGCGTTCCGGTGAGCGTGAGCACGACGTTGTTGTCCTTGTCAACCACCTTCGTGGTGAGCGACACGTCGGCGGCCGCGGTCCCGTCGTTGCGCACGTTGGTCTGGAGGAACACGGTTGCGGAGGCGTCCGTGGCGGTCACGGCCGCGCAGTAGGTTCCCCATTGGTTCAGCACCGAATAGAGGTTGAGCGGCACGTGGACCTTGTCGGTGATGTGCATCCACACGGGGCGGAACAGCCCGCCGTCCGCCTGGCCGAACCTGAATATCTCGGAAAAGCCCGGGTCGCCGTAGAAGGCCTGGTTCTTGCTCACGCGCACGGCAAGCACGTTGTCGGCGCCGCCGAACGTCACATAGGGCGTGATGTCAACCACGAAGCCCATGAAGCCGGTCACGTGCGTGGCGTTGGGGTCGGTGGCGCTGTTGCCATGCATGAACGTCCCGTTGATGTACACCTGGCAGCCGACGTGCGCGCCCTCGATTTCAACGAAGATTTTCCGGTCGGCGTACTGATTGTCCAAAGTAAAGTGCTTGCGGTACCAGTTGGTGCCGCCGTACGCGGTGCCGTCGTCGCCGCCGCTCGGCTCGTTCACGTAGGTGTCGGTGTCGTTCCACGTGTAGGGAATGCCCACGGTCTTCCACGACGAATCGTTGTAGCCGACCGCCTGCGGGCCGGACGCGCCGTTCATGGCCGGATCGTTCCTGAGGAATTTCCACGGCGTTTCGCCCAGATTGATCTTCACCCGGTTGCTTGGCTCGGGCGTGTAGGTTTCGGCGAAACAGAGGGCCGCCGAGATGATCACGATGATGAAAGCCGCCGCCGACATTTTTTTTGAGTCCATGCCCCCCCCTTTTTGATCATTAATCTATTATTATTCGCTGGATGATGCGATAGCTTGGGATGATCGGGCGATCCGATAATTTCGAAATCCCCCGCGCCCCTGTGGTTAAATATAATAAATAAGGAATACTATATGAGGTTGCCGGAAAATAATGTTCACGCCAGTGAACGGCGGAGCGAAGACTAATAACGGATGAATTTTGTTTGAAATGATCCGGCCAAGGTATGAAGCCTGATGAAATAAAGGCCGCACTTCAGGTTGACAAGTTCATATTCCCTGCATCCGGTGCCGCTTTTTTCCATTATGAGCTTGCCGTTGACAGAATAAACTGAAAGCGCGTGCCTGCCTGACGACGTGATCGATATCGAGTTATTGCTTATCCGGAAATCGGTCGCTGCATATCTACCCGCTCCCTCCGTGGGCCTGATGACCGCCGGCGATCCGATAAGCGCCGCCGCCAGCGCCTGGCCCGCCGAAATTGCCTTCTGATGGTCGGCCATGTCCGCGACTGAAGTGAACCTGGCGCCGGGTCCCCTGAAGACAATGTAAACCAGGCCCGTGTCCTGTCCGCCGGTGTTCGGGTCGTTCGGCACGCCGAGAAGCTGGGCCATTGCCGCCGATGCCTCGCCGATCTCCTGGCTCACGCCGTCCTCGTCGAGAAAGGGGGCATAGGCGATGCTCACCGGGTTTGTCTTCCTGTTGATCACCGCCGCAAGCTGGCCGATGGCGATCCCGCGGCTGGCGTAATCAAACGGCGAGCCGACAGGCAGCACGTAAAACGGCGTTCCCGCCGCGTCAATCGGGCCGCCGTTGTCGACGCTGCATTTCACGTTCGCGTCGCAGCTCAGCAGGTTCTGGTGCGAGGGATCGGTCCCGCCGCAAACGCCGTTGTCGCTGCCGTCGCAGTCGATGTCCATGTCTGCGTCGAAAAATACCGCGCCGGTTGTCTGGAACAGGCTGATGGTCTTGTTTTGGGCCACCGGCTGCGAGGAGCTGTTGCTGCATTGCGTGCAGAAGCCGGTGCCGCCGTTGTTCATGTCTTTGCCGTTGGCCTTCACCACGCAGTTGGCGGCAACGGCTTTCTGGCTGTCCACCCAGTTGAGAAGTTTTTTCGGGTCGACATTGCCTTCGACGGCCGCTGCCATGCATGGAAGAATCGTTATTACTATGATAAGGAAGAAATTTTGACGCAAGGCATAATTCACAGCTCTACCCACTTTTTCCAGCCCATCAGCGTCGGCCCCGAGGCAGGAGGATCAGCCGCTCGTGCTGTCCGAGCCCGCCAATCTTTTCTCTTCCACGCCGGGTGATTTCACGAGCGGCCCGATTGCCGAGACTGGTTTTCACCCGCCCAATAGGAAGGGCGTGTGACAAGCCGGTGCTGCTGGGCGGCGTTTTTGCACAGCATTCCTGAAGTCTTTTGGTTAACAAAGAAGGAAATTTCATTTTTAAAAGGCTGGCGATTACCGCTAGTCAACAATTGCCGCCTGCGGCCGCAAGGCGGGTTTCTGCTCCGTGGCGGCCGCATCCTTTGATACCGACAGGCTGCCGCCGAACTTCCGGTATTCGTCGAGCCGGCAGGAGTTGACGAGCCTGCCGTTGAAATAGGTGATGTCAGGGCAGCTCTCGCACATGTCAATGTCGCCGTGGGCCAGCGCGTCGGGCGCCTGCACGATGCC